>NZ_JBKFAX010000008.1:0-268513 GCF_053345865.1 Mycobacterium sp. C31M
TCAGCCATCCGCGCCAGCGCGAACCGGCCCGCCGCCAGAATCTTGGCCGCCACGGCGACCCGTTCGGTGCGCAGCTGATCGCGCGCGGTATCGAGGTGGTCAGCCACCACCGCTCCCGACGCTTCGAACTGGTGTTCGATCATGTCTCCGAGGTTACTCCGCACCTCTGACAACAGAATCAGGTCCGACCCATCAGCGTCTGGCCGACGATGCCCGCGGATCTGCAGCCAGCCTCCCCGCAGGATGGCGGCTAGCGGTAACGACAGACGCGCGCAGTCGGCGCAGAGTTACCCGGCATGAGCATCCTCACCACAGCCGACGGCACCGACATCTTCTACAAGGACTGGGGCACCGGGCAGCCGATCGTCTTCAGCCACGGCTGGCCGCTCTCGTCGGACGACTGGGACAACCAGATGCTGTTCTTCCTGGCCCACGGCTACCGGGTCATCGCCCACGACCGGCGCGGGCACGGACGGTCCACCCAGACCCCGGGCGGACACGACCTCGACCACTACGCCGACGACCTCGCCGCCCTGACCGAACGTCTCGACCTGCACGAGGCCATCCACGTCGGGCACTCCACCGGTGGCGGCGAGGTGGTGCGCTACCTGGCTCGCCACGGTGAGGTGCGGGTGGCCAAGGCCGCGCTCATCAGCGCGGTGCCGCCGCTCATGGTGCAGACCGAGGCCAACCCGGAGGGCCTACCCAAGAGCGTCTTCGACGACCTGCAGGCGCAGCTCGCGGCCAACCGTTCGGTGTTCTACCGCGCGCTTCCGGAGGGGCCGTTCTACGGGTTCAATCGACCTGGTGTGCAGAGTATTCCGGCCGTGATCGACAACTGGTGGCGCCAGGGCATGATGGGCGACGCCTTCTCGCATTACGACGGGATCGTCGCCTTCTCCCAGACCGACTTCACCGAGGACCTCAAGAAGATCACCGTCCCCACCCTGGTGATGCACAGCCGCGACGACCAGATCGTTCCCTATGTGGCCGCCGGACCCAAATCGGCTGCGCTACTGCAGAACGGCACACTCACCACCTACGAAGACTTTCCGCACGGCATGCCCACCACGCACGCCGACGTCATCAACGCCGATCTGCTGGAGTTCCTGAAGTCTTGAGCCACGGGCCCATCCGGGCCAGCGCTTCGGCGATGTCGGTGGCCGCACCGGCGAAGGACAGTCGCACGAAGGAACCACCGTGCACCGTGTCGAAGTCCACCCCCGGTGCGATCGCGACACCGGTGTCGGCCAGCAGTCGGGCACAGAAACCCAGGGAGTCGGTGGAGTAGTCCGAGATATCGGCGTATACGTAGAACGCCCCGTCGGCCGGCGCCAACCGCCCCAATCCGATCTCGGCCAGTCCGTTCAACAGCAATTCGCGATTGACGCTGTACTCGCCGACCAACCCGTCGGCCTCGGTCAACGATTCGGCCTCGAATGCGGCCACCGCGGCGAGCTGCGGCAGCGTCGGCGGACAGATGGAGAAGTTGCCGGTCAGACAGTCGACCGCACGGCGCAACGGTTCCGGGACCAGCAGCCAGCCCAGCCGCCAGCCCGTCATTGCGAAGTACTTCGAGAAGCTGTTCACCACAATGGGATTGCGCGACGTCTCCCAGGCGCAGCTGGTCGCCGGCGCTCCCGGATACTCCAGTCCGTGGTACAGCTCGTCGCTGACCAGCTGCACGGCCCGCCGATCACACCACGCCACGATGGCGGCCAGGTCGGCGGCCGGGATGATGGTGCCGGTCGGGTTGGCCGGGCTGGCGATGATCAACCCCTTGACCGGCGGATCGAGGGTCTCGAGCATCGCGACCGTCGGCTGGAACCGGGTGTCCGGGCCGCACGGCACCTCGACGACCTCGCAACCAAGCGCCGACAGGATGTTGCGATAGCAGGGGTAGCCGGGACTGGTCACCGCCACCCGGTCGCCGACATCAAAACAGGCCAGGAAGGCCAACAGGAATCCGTTCGACGATCCGGTGGTCACCACGACTGCGTCAGGATCGATCTCGATACCGTGCCGGTCTCGATACAACCCGGCGATCGCGGACCGCAACTCCGGAATGCCCAGTGCGACGGTGTAACCCAGATTGTGATCGGCCAGTGCCCGGGCGGCTGCCGCGCGCACCGGAGCGGGAGCCTGGGCGCTCGGCTGACCCGCCGACAGGTTCACCAGGTCGCCGTGGGTGCGTTGGCGTTCCGCGGCGGCCAGCCAGACGTCCATCACGTAGAAGGGCGGGATTCCGGCGCGCAGGGCCACGCGTGTGGTGGTGTCGGTCATCGAAACCAGGTTAGTCCGCGATCGTGGTGGCTACTTTGAAGACATGACAACGCTGCAGAACCGGCCGAACAGTGCGCTGCTGGTCATCGATGTGCAGGACCTCGTCGTCGCCGAGGCGGTGCGCCGTGACGAGGTTGTCGCGGCGATCGGTCGGCTGATCGACCGGGCCCGTACCGAGAACGTTCCGGTGGTGTGGGTCCAGCATTCCGACGACGGGCTCGAATACGGCAGCGCCGGCTGGCACATCGTCGACGAGTTGACGCCCGATTCCGGCGAGGCGCGCATCGAGAAGCCCCATGGTGACGCCTTCGAGGCGACAACGTTGGAGAGCGTGCTGGCCGGCCTGCTGGTCGGTCGGCTCGTCGTGACCGGGGCGTGCAGCGACCAGTGTGTGCGTTCCACCGTGCACGGCGCCTTTACCCGGGGGTACGACGTCACGCTCGTCGGTGACGCACACACCACCACCGATCTGACCCAGTGGGGTGCGCCGCCGCCGGACCAGGTGATCGCGCACACCAACCTCTACTGGGCGCATCAGACGGCTCCGGGGCGCACAGCCGCCGTGATGGACGCCGACGACGTGGTGCTGGCTCAGAAGATCTGAGCTTCGAGTCGACGCAGGTGTTCGCGTGGCGGGCCGATCAATTGGGCGCTGCCGTGCGCCCGCTTGAAGTACAGCTGGATGTCGTGTTCCCAGGTGATCGCGATGCCACCATGCATCTGGACCGCCTCGGCCACCACATCGGTCAACGCTTCGCTGGCGAGCACCCGGGCCAGCGACGCCGATGCCGGTGTCGGTTCGGCGATCGCGTCGTAGATGACCGCGCGGGCCGACTGCACCTTGACGTACAGGTCGGCCATCCGATGCTTCAGCGCCTGGAAGCTGCCGATCTGGCGGCCGAACTGCACACGGTCCTTGGTGTAGGCCACCGTCAGGTCCAGGGCGCGGGCCGCAGCTCCGATCTGCTCGGCGGCCAGTAGCAGGGCCGCGGTATCGGCCAGGCCCGGATCGCTGCCCAGCGCCGAGGTGTCCCCGGCGGTCACCGAGGACAACCGGCGGGTCAGATCCATCGTCGAGTGTGCCCGCGCGGTGAAGGTGGTCCAGCGGGTGAGATCGGTTCCGTCGGTGGCGATCACGATATCGGCGATGTCACCGTTGATGACGTACTCGGGGTCGAAGACGACAGTGCCGATGGAGGTGCCCTCGACCAGACTTTCCAGCGGTTCGTGGTCGCCGGCGCCGAGCAGGGCGAGTTCGGCCAGTGTGGTGCCCAGCAGCGGTGTGGGCACCAGGGCCTTACCGAGCTCTTCGAGAACCACGGCGGCATCGGCGAGCTCACCACCGGCTCCGCCGAGGTTCTCGGGCACCACTAGAGCGGCCGCACCGACCTGCTCGCACAACAGTTTCCACAGCGACTCGTCGTAGCCGCGCTCAGATTCCATTGCCGTGCGGACAGCTTCGGGGCCGGCGTGTTTGTCGACCAGTGCCGCGACAGTCTCCTGTAGAAACTTGCGCTCTTCGGTCATAATACCTCCAGCAGACGACGGCGATGCAGGGTCGGGTCGCCCCAGGCCGAGCGCAGCGCCTGCACCCGCAACAGCAGCAGCGACAGGTCGTGCTCCTGGGTGAAGCCGATGGCGCCGTGGGTCTGCAGCGAGGACCGGGCCGACAACAATGCGGCGTCGGCAGCGGCAACCTTGGCGGCGCTGACATCGCGGGCGGTGTCCGGGGAGCCGTCGGCCAGTGCCAGCGCGGCGCCATAGACCAGTGGGCGGGCCAGCTCGACGGCGATGTGCACGTCGGCGAGCTTGTGCTTGATCGCCTGGTACGAGCCGATCACCCGGCCGAACTGGGTGCGCTGCTTGGCATATTCGACGGACAGGTCGAGCATGGCCTGCCCTGCCCCGACCAGTTGCGCGGCGGTGGCCAGCACACCGAACTCGTAGGCACGGGCCGTATCGGCTGCCTGGCTGTCGCCGGATGTACTGACCTCGAACAGCTTTCGGGTGGGGTCGACGGACTCATGCCCGGAGCCCGCGGTTGCCTCGCTGACCTGACCGTCGCCGGCCAGCAACGTCAGTCCGGCGAAATCGGCGTTGACGGCGTAGGGCACCTGCGGCGGTAGCGTCACCGTCGTGATCAGTTCGCCGGCGGCCAGCGAAGCCGACCGGTCGTCGTCGGCGAGCAGAACGGGGGCCACGGCAATGGATTCGGTGACGGGACCCGGCACCGCCCAGTAGCCCAACCGTTCCAGGGCGACCACGAGGTCGACCGGATGGGCTTCGATACCGTCGAACTTCTCGGCCACCAGCAGTGCGGTGACACCCAGATCGGTCAGTTGCGACCACACCTTGCGTGCGGGCCCGGTGTCCCCGCCGGCCCAGGCGCGGATCGCCGCGGGGACGTTCGCCGCGCCGAGGGCGGAGTCGATGCTCGCGGCGAAATCACGCTGCTGTTCGTCTATCTCGAAATTCATGCCTCGACTCCCACTCGCTCCGGTCCTCGCTCGTGCCTCGCTGCGATCCTCACTCGTGATCGTCTTCGGGGGTTCATGGCTACTTCGGCTCCCGGGGCAGGCCCAGCAGACGCTCGGCGATGATGTTGCGCTGAATCTCGTTGGTGCCGGCATAGATCGGACCGCCGAGCGCGAACAGCAGACCCTCGGTGGTGTGGTCGATGATCTCGGCGTCGGCGCCCTGCAGATCCAGCGCGGTTTGATGCAGTGCGACATCGAGATCCGACCAGAACACCTTCGTCACCGAGGACTCCGCACCCAGTTCGCCGCCGCCGGCGAGCCTGGTGACGGTGCCGAACGTGTGCAGTCGGTAGGCCTGCGCCTTGATCCAGGCGTCGGCCACCCGGTCGGTGAACGCCGGATCGGGATTGGCCTTCCACTGGGCGACAAGCCGTTCGGCCGGTGCCAGGAATCGAGCCGGGCTGCGCAGCGACATACCGCGCTCGTTGCTCGACGTGCTCATGGCGGCGCGCCAGCCGTCATGCACGCCGCCGATGACGTCCTCGTCGGGCACGAACACATCGTCGAGGAAGATCTCGCCGAAACCGGTGTCGCCACCGAGTTGGGCGATGGGCCGGACGGTGATGCCGTCGGCCTTGAGATCGAACATGAAGTACGTCAGGCCCTTGTGCCGCAGCGCGGTCGGGTCGGAGCGGAACAGTCCGAAGCCGCGCTCGCCGAACGGCGCGCGGGAGCTCCAGATCTTCTGGCCGTTGAGCTTCCAGCCGCCGTCGACCTTGGTCGCTGTCGACCGCAGCGAGGCCAGGTCGCTGCCCGACTCCGGTTCGGACCAGGCCTGGGCCCAGATCTCCTCGCCGCTGGCCATTTTCGGCAGCACCCGATCCAGCTGCTCGTCGGTGCCATGCGCGAACAGTGTCGGCGCCAGCATCGAGGTGCCGTTGGCGCTGGCCCGGCCGGGCGCCCCGGCACGGAAGTACTCCTCTTCGAACACCACCCACTGCAGCAGTGTCGCGTCGCGGCCGCCGTATTTCTTGGGCCAGGCGATCACCGACAGTCCGGCGTCGAACAACACCTTGTCCCAGACCCGGTGCTGCTCGAAACCGTCGAGGGTGTCATAGGACTTGGTGGGGAACCTGTCTCGGTTGCTCGTCAGGAAGTCGCGCACCTCGGCGCGGAACTCCTCGCTGTCATCGTCGAATGTCAGATCCATTAGATCATCTCTCGCAGTTGTGGTTTGACCACTTTGCCTCCAGGGTTGCGTGGCAGCACATCGAGGAACACCACCGATCGGGGCGCCTTGAAATTGGCCAGATGTTCACGGGCGTAGGCGATGACGGTGTCCTCGTCGAGTGGTGCGCCGGGCTTCACGACGACGAATGCCTTGCCGACCTCGCCGAGGCGGTCATCGGGTACCCCGATCACCGCGGATTCGGCCACACCGTCCAGGCGTGCCAGCACCTGCTCGATCTCGGCGGGGTACACGTTGAATCCGCCGCAGATGTACATGTCCTTGAGCCGGTCGGTGATGGTGAGATTTCCGGCGTCGTCCAGGGTGCCGATATCACCGGTGTGCAGCCAGCCTTCGGAGTCGACGGCTGCGGCGGTGGCCTCCGGGTCGTCGAGGTAGCCCAGCATCACGTTCGGGCCGCGCAGCAGCACCTCACCGGAGTTGTCAAGGCGCAGTTCGAAATCCGCGATCGGGCGGCCGCAGGTGGTCGCCACGGTGACGGCATCGTCATCGGCGGTGCACATGGTGCCGAACCCGGCGGCCTCGGTCAGGCCGTACGCGGTCAGCACAATGTCGATATCGAGCTCGGACTGCATCCGTTCGATCAGCACGACCGGCACCACGGCGGCGCCGGTGACCGCGAACCGCAGCGAGGACAGGTCGTACTCCGACCTCTTCGGGTGATCGAGAAGGGTCTGATAGATGGTCGGCGGGCCGGGCAGCACGGTGATCCGCCGGTCGGACACCGCGCGCATCGCCTGCTCCGGGTCGAACGTCAGCAGCGGATACAGCGTCGCCCCGGTCTGCAGACAAGCCAGGATGCCGGCCTTGTAGCCGAAGTTGTGGAAGAACGGATTGATGCAGAGATAGCGGTCGGTGCTGCTGACCTGCCCGCACGCGGCCCAGGCCGCCGAAGCGTCCAGGGACTGTCGATGCGCGCAGCGCACACCCTTGCTGCGTCCCGTGGTGCCCGAGGTGAACAAGATGTCGGAGACATCGTCGGGTGAGACCGCGGCGGCGCGGGCATCCACGGCGTCGAGGTCGGTGCCACGGGCGACAAAGGAATCCCAGGACACTACGGACTCGGCGTCTCGCTCTTCCACGGGGATGCGCACGATATGGCGTAGGGCGGGCAGGGCGTCGCGGTCCAGTTGTGCGGTGCGGTCGGCGCCGAGGAACTCGCCGGCCGCGATCAGCAGCGGGGCGTCGGTGCGGGCCAGGATGTCGGTGGCTTCGCTGGCGGTGTACCGGGTGTTGAGTGGCACGACGATGGCGCCGGCGTAATGGGTGGCCAGCGCGGCCACCACCCAGTGCCAGGTGTTGGGGGACCAGATGGCGACACGGTCTCCGGCCGCCACACCCAGGTCGATCATGGCGGCCGCGGCACGGCGGACCTCGTCACGTAGCTGGGTGTAGGTGAGCGTTTTGGGACCCGTCACCACCGCGTCGTGATCGGAAAACTGCACGGCAATCGTGTCCAGCACCGCGGGAACGGTCCGGCTTTCGCTCGTCATTGACGCTCTCCTAACAAAGCAAGTGCTTGGTAGGTTAGCCTACAAGGGTGATTGAGGTCGAGGAGTTCCGGGCCGAGGTCCGGCAATGGCTCGCCGACAACCTCGTGGGCGAATATGCCGCGCTCAAGGGCCTCGGCGGCCCCGGTCGCGAGCATGAGGCATTCGAGGAACGTCGGGCATGGAACCAGCATCTGGCCGCGGCGGGACTGACCTGCCTGGGCTGGCCGGAGGAGCACGGTGGACGTGGTCTGACGGTGGCGCACCGGGTGGCGTTCTACGAGGAATACGCCAAGGCCGACGCCCCGGACAAGGTGAACCATTTCGGTGAGGAACTGCTCGGCCCGACGCTGATCGCGTTCGGCACCGAGGAGCACAAGAAGCGGTTCCTGCCCGGCATCCTCGATGTCACCGAGCTGTGGAGCCAGGGGTACTCCGAGCCGAACGCCGGTAGCGACCTGGCGAACGTGTCGACGTCGGCGGAACTGGTCGGTGACGAGTGGGTCATCAACGGTCAGAAGGTGTGGACCTCGCTGGCGCACTGGGCGCAGTGGTGCTTCGTGGTGGCGCGCACCGAGAAGGGCTCCAAGCGCCACGCCGGGTTGTCCTATCTGCTGGTGCCGTTGGACCAGTCCGGGGTCACCATCCGTCCGATCATCCAGCTGACCGGTGACTCCGAGTTCAACGAGGTGTTCTTCGACGACGCCCGCACCGAGGCGTCGCTGGTGGTCGGTGAGCCCGGTGACGGTTGGCGGGTCGCGATGGGCACGCTGACCTTCGAGCGTGGGGTGTCCACATTGGGACAGCAGATCCGTTACGCCCGTGAGCATTCCAATTTGGTCGAGCTGGCAAAGCGCAATGGTACCGCCGACGACCCGCTGATCCGGGAGCGGCTCACCCGGTCCTGGACCGGATTGGCGGCCATGCGGTCCTACTCGCTGGCGACGATGGACGTCGACGGGGCCGTCCAGGCCGCCGGAAAAGATAACGTGAGCAAGCTGCTGTGGGCCAACTGGCATCGGGAACTCGGCGAGATCGCCATGGATGTCCAGGGCATGGCCGGGTTGACGTTGTCGGACAACGAGTTCGACGAGTGGCAGCGGCTCTACCTGTTCTCGCGCTCCGACACCATCTACGGCGGGTCCAACGAGATCCAGCGCAATATCATCGCCGAGCGGGTGCTCGGCCTACCCCGAGAGGCAAAAGGGTGAGTCTGGCAGACGTTCCGCAGGAGATCGAGGGCCACGGCCTGCTCAAGGGCAAGGTCGTGCTGGTCACCGCGGCCGCCGGCACCGGTATCGGGTCGACGACGGCACGCCGCGCCCTGCTGGAAGGTGCCGATGTGGTGGTGTCCGACTTCCACGAGCGCCGACTCGGCGAGACGCGGGACGAACTGGCCGCACTCGGGCTGGGCAAGGTCGACGCCGTGGTCTGCGATGTCACATCCACCGAGGCCGTGGACAACCTGATCACCGAAACCGTGGCTAAGGCCGGCCGGATCGACGTGCTGGTCAACAACGCCGGACTCGGCGGGCAGACCCCGGTGATCGACATGACCGACGACGAGTGGGACCGCGTCCTCAACGTCACGCTCACCTCGGTCATGCGGGCCACCCGTGCCGCGCTGCGTTACTTCAGCGACGTCCCGCACGGCGGGGTGATCGTCAACAATGCCAGCGTCCTGGGCTGGCGTGCCCAGCATTCGCAGTCGCACTACGCGGCCGCCAAGGCCGGCGTGATGGCGCTGACCCGCTGCAGTGCAATCGAAGCCGTCGAGTACGGCGTGCGCATCAACGCGGTGTCGCCGAGTATCGCCCGGCACAAGTTCCTGGAGAAGACGTCGTCGGCCGAGCTGCTGGACCGCCTCGCCGGTGACGAGGCGTTCGGCCGGGCCGCCGAGCCGTGGGAGATCGCCACCACCATCGCCTTCCTGGCCAGCGACTACTCCAGCTACCTGACCGGCGAGATCATCTCGGTGTCCAGCCAGCGCGCCTGAGCCGATGGAATCTCGCTGACCACAAGGCTGGGTCGCCGGGCTAGCCGCGCGCAGCATCGAGGCATGACGCTCACCGCTCCGCCACTCGACACCGCAGCCGTGGTCAGCGGCACCAGTCCGTTGGCGGACGGCTTCGAGAGCCGGTACTTCTCCACGGAGGATTATGCGCGGTTCCATCACCGCGCCGGTGGTTACGACGCCGACAATGCGTTCTTCGCCGACGATTTCGTAGATCTGGTGCAGGCCGGCTACCTGAAGGCTCCGCTGCCGGCGGCATTCGGCGGCGGCGGACTGACGCTGGCCGAGCTCGCCGCCGAACAGCGGCACCTGGCCTACTGGGCCCCCGCGACGGCGCTGGCGATCAACATGCATCTTTATTGGGCGGGCTCGGCAGCCACTGCCGGGGTGGACTGGCTGCTCCGTGACATCGGTGCCGGGCAGGTGTTCGCTGCCGGACATGGCGAACCGGGTAACGATGTCGGCCTCGACGATGCTCAGGTGCAGGCGATCCGGCAAGCCGACGGCTCGTATCGGATCAGTGGCCGTAAGGTCTTCACATCGCTTTCGCCGGTGTGGGATCAGATCGGAATCCATGCCCGTGACAACTCCGATCCGGCCAACCCGATCATCGTGCACACGTTTGTGCACCGTGATGATCCGGGCGTACGCATCGACGAGACCTGGGACGCGCTCGGCGTGCGCGCCACCGCCAGCCATGACACCGTCTTCGACAACGCAATCGCCCCTGCGCACAAGACGATCGCCACCCACCCCGTCGGTCCGCTGTATCCGGAATACATCGGCGCGCTGCTCGCCTGGTATCTGCCCCTGCTGTCGAATGTGTACTTCGGCATTGCCCGCCGCGCCCTCGATATCGCCATCCTCGGTGCCCGGAACCGGGGCTCATTGCGTCCCGATGTCGACCGGCATGCGCAGAAGTCGGCGGTGCAGCGCCAGATCGCGCAGGCCGAGATCAAGTTGGAGGCGGCCGCGGCGTTTCTCGACTCGGTCACCGAACCGGCAGAAGCGGGCTGGCCGTCCCTGCGGGCACTGGCGGCCAAGGAGTTCGTCACCGCGACCGCCCGTGATGTCGTCGACACCGCGGTGCAGGTGGTGGGCGCCTCGGCGGTCTCACGGCGTCACGAGCTGGAGCGGCTGTACCGCGATGTGCGGACCGGTTCGCTGCACCCACCGAACAGTGACGCGGTGCTGGAGGCGATCGGCTTGACCGCCGTCGGCCTGGCACCTGCGCCCGCCTAGGTTTCTCCACATAACCTTCACAAACGCTTCCCGGAAGCACCACAGCCTGGACTTACAGTCAACGGTGTGAAGCGCATCCTCGTGGTCGACGACGAGCCGACCATCCTCGCCGCGGTTGCCGACCGACTGCGGGCCGAGTCGTTCCTCGTCGAGACGGCGGTCGACGGGCCCTCGGCGGTCGCGGCGGCCGAGGCGACCGCGCCGGATCTGGTGGTGCTCGATGTGATGTTGCCCGGGTTCGACGGCCTTGAGGTGTGCCGTCGTATCCAGGCCGACCGGCCGATCCCGGTCCTCATGCTGACCGCCCGCAGCGACGAGACGGACATGCTGATCGGTCTGGGCATCGGTGCCGACGACTACCTGACCAAACCGTTCAGCATGCGCGAGTTGGTCGCCCGCGCGCACGTGTTGTTACGTCGGGTGGACCGCGCCGGCGGTACCCAGCCGCTGTCGGTGGGCAGCTATCGAATCGACCTGGCCGAACGACGCGTGCATGACGGAGATCGGGAGATCTACCTGACCCGAACCGAATTCGACCTGTTGGCGTTCCTGGCCGGCCGGCCACGTGCGGCGGTCGCTCGCGAGACGCTCCTGGAGCAGGTCTGGGGCTGGGCCGCGGAGGTGGAGAGCCGCACCGTCGACAGTCACGTGAAGGCGTTGCGGCGCAAGCTCGGCGCCGATCTGATCCGCACAGTGCACGGGGTGGGATACGCCCTGGAGGTGCCGAGGTGAACACCGACTGGCTGCCCCGCCCACTGGATCCGATCGCCTCGTTCAAGGTCAAGACCACCCTGCTGGTGGGCAGTGCGATCACCTTGGCGGCGTTCACCTTCTGGATCGGCGCCAACTGGCAGTTCCGCTACGCCCTGCTCGCGGCGCTGCTGACCTCGGTGGTCGCCGTCCAGTTCCTCGCCCACGGGATGACCTCGCCACTGCGTCAGATGACGGCTGCCGCCCGCGCGATGGCCCGCGGCGACTACAGCATCCGGGTGCGCGCCACCTCGCGTGACGAGATCGGGCAACTGGCAACGGCATTCAACCAGATGGCCGAGGACCTCGGGGCCGCCGACGAGTACCGGCGCGGCCTGATCGGCAACGTCTCGCACGAACTGCGCACCCCCATCACGGCGCTGCGTGCGGTGTTGGAGAACATGGTCGATGGTGTCGCCGAACCCGATCCCCAGACCCTGCGCGCCGCCCTCAAGCAGACCGAGCGGCTCAGCGAACTGGTCACCGACCTGCTCGACCTGTCCCGTGTCGAGGGCGGTGCGATCACCTTGCAGACGAGCCGGTTCCCGGTGCGGGAGTTCCTGGCCGACGCCATCGCACACACATCGGCCGCGTTGACGGTCGATCCCGCCGATCTGACGGCGGTGGCCGACCCGGGCCGACTGCGCCAGGTCGTGGTGAACCTGGTGGACAACGCCGTCCGGCACAACCCACCCGGCGGCCGCGTCACCGTGCGTGCCTGGTCCGATGCCGGGCTGCGTGTGGAGGTCGCCGACGACGGCCCCGGCATCCCGGAAACCGAGCGGGAGCGGATGTTCCAACGTTTCACCCGAGGCGGTACCTCCGACGGCGGTACCGGGCTGGGGCTGGCGATCGCGCGCTGGGCCGTCGACCTGCACGGCGGATCGATCGAGGTGCTCGACAGCGACGGTGGCTGTCGGATCCTGGTGACCCTTCCGGAGATGGAGGAAAACCGATGACGATGATGGCTCCCGGAATGCCCCCGATATTGCCGCCGCCCATGCTGGGCCCCTTGCCGGCACGTCATGGCGAACCCGGTTTCACCGTATGGCCGCACCGCATCTGGCCACTCGATCCGCTGGCGGCCGCACCATGGCGGTTCAGCGTCTCGGCGCTTTTTGTCGGGCTGGTCGGCACTGCGGTGTGGCGGCCCACCGAGCTAAGCATCGGCTACCTGCTGGTCGGCGTCATGGTGTTCGCGCTGGTCTACGCCACGGCGGGTCACCGCCCTTCGCGATACGAAAGCTTGTGTATTGCACTGACTCTGACACTGCTCACGGTGCCCGGCCTGTTGGCGGCCGGCTGGGTGGGCGGCCTGTGTGTGGCTGCGGCATGGGTGCTGGGTTGGCACACGTTGGTCGGTGGCCGTACCTGGACCGCTGTGGTGGGCGGCGCATTCATCGCGTGGGCGCTCCCCGGTCGCCTCATCGGTTGGGTGCAACGGGGGATGCCGCGGCGCGCCCAGGTGCCCAACGCGGGTCGAATGGCCCTGGTCGGTGCCGTCACGCTGGCGCTGGTGCTGGTGTTCGGAGGCTTGTTCATGGGCGCCGATCCAGCCTTCGAAAGCTTTGTGAGCGGAGTGATCCCGTCGATCGACACCGCAGATGGCATCAGCCGTGCCGCGGTCTTCGTGTTGGTGTTGATGTTCGTCTTGGGCGGTGGCTATCTGGTGCGGTTCGCTCCGAAACTCGACGCGATGGCACCGAAACCACGGAAGTCGTTGCCGCAGTGGGAGTGGGCGCTGCCGCTGGCCGTGCTCGACATGGTGTTCGTCGCGTTTGTCGCCGTGCAGGCCGCGGTGCTGTTCGGTGGCCACACCCATGTACTGGCGACCGAGGGGCTGACCTATGCGGAGTATGCGCGGCAGGGCTTCTGGCAGCTGTTGTGGGTGTCCGCGCTGGCGCTGCTGGTGCTGGCCGTGATCGTCCGGGTCGCCGATACCGTGCGGTATCGACGGATGCTTCGGGTGCTGGTCGGAACACTGTGTGCCACATCGATTGTCGTGGTGATCTCGGCGATCATGCGGATGTGGGTCTATCAGCAGGCCTACGGGTTCAGCACCGAACGGCTGATGGTGATCACGATCGAGTTGTGGCTGGGTGCGGTGTTCGTCATGGTCGCGGTGGCCGGAGTCCGGATGAGCGCATCCTGGCTGCCGCGCGCGGTGCTGGTGGCCGGTGTAGCCGCCCTGCTCGGCCTGGCGGCACTGAATCCGGAGAGGCTGATCGCCGACCGCAACATCGACCGGTTCGAGCGGACCGGCCAACTCGATGCGAAATACCTGTCGGATCTGTCCGCCGATATCGACCCCGCCGTGTTCCGGTTGCCGCCCGACGTGCGCCAATGCGTCAACCGGGAAGGCGCCGAGCCTGATCCCTGGTACCTGTTCAACCTGTCCCGTGCCCGCGCCACCGACTATCCCTACCTGGCCGACCTGCCGGTGGCCTGCGAGCAGTACTGGCCGGGGTTCTATCGCTGATGAATTCGGTGGCGTTCCGGACCGGGATGGACTAGTTGTGAGCCCATGGATCTGCCCCGCATCTTCACCATCAGGGAAAGTGGCCGCTGCATCCACAACCCGATCACGGCAGCGAAGCTCGCCGCGATCGGTGGGGCTCTGCACCTTGCTCCGGGGATCGCATGCTGGACCTGGCCATGCGGTCGGTTCTGTTGCGGACGTGGTTCAACATGCGTCGCCGGCTGGACGCCATCCCGGACGATGAACTGACATCGCAGGTGCGGGCCGAGTTGACCGTCGAACCGGCGCGCTACACGAGATATCAGCGCGAGTATCTCGGCTGGGGAGTCTTCGCGCTGATGCAACGCTGAACCACATTCGACCTAGCAAGTGCTTGGTTGGTACGCTGTCCGAATGACGCAGCCGGCCAGCCGCCGTGACGAGCTCCTGCAGCTCGCCGCGATGATGTTCGCCGAGCGCGGCCTCAAGGCCACCACGGTCCGGGACATCGCCGACTCGGCGGGCATCCTGTCCGGCAGCCTGTACCACCATTTCAGATCCAAGGAAGAAATGGTCTCGGAGATTCTGCGGGACTTCCTTAATTGGCTCTTCGAGCGCTACCAGCAGGTGCTGGCCGACGAGGCCACCCCGCTGGACCGGCTCAAAGGCCTGTTCATGGCTTCCTTCGAGGCGATCGAGCACCGGCATGCCCAGGTCGTCATCTATCAGGATGAGGCCAAGCGGCTCTCCGCGCTGTCCCAGTTCGGGTTCGTCGACGAACGCAACCGCGAGCAGCGCAAGATGTGGCTGGACCTGCTGCAGCAGGGCATCGCCGACGGGACGTTCCGGCCCGATCTGGACGTCGACCTGGTCTACCGGTTCATCCGCGACACCACCTGGGTCTCGGTGCGCTGGTACCAGCCCGGCGGTCCGCTCAGCGCCGAACAGGTTGGCGCCCAATATCTCGCCATCGTGCTCGGTGGCATCACCAACGAGAAGGAGACCCCGTAATGGCTGAGGCGTACGTCATCGATGCCGTCCGCACCGCGATCGGCAAGCGCAACGGATCGCTGGCCGGGGTGCATCCGGTCGACCTCGGCGCGGCCGCCTGGCGCGGACTGTTCGACCGCAACGACGTCGACCCCAGCGCCGTCGACGATGTGATCGCCGGCTGTGTCGACGCCGTCGGTGGGCAGGCCGGCAACATCGCCCGGCTGTCCTGGCTGGCCGCCGGATTCCCCGAAGAGATTCCCGGTGTGACCGTCGACCGCCAGTGCGGATCCAGCCAGCAGGCCATCTCGTTCGGCGCGCAGGCCATCCTGTCCGGCACCGCCGACCTGATCGTGGCCGGCGGCATGCAGAACATGAGCCAGATCCCGATCAGCTCGGCGATGATCGTCGGCAAGGAGTTCGGCCATACCTCGCCCACCAATGAGTCCAAGGGTTGGTTGCACCGCTACGGCGACCAGGAGATCTCCCAGTTCCGCGGTTCGGAACTGATCGCCGAGAAGTGGGGCCTGTCCCGCGAGGACATGGAGCAGTTCGCGCTCACCAGCCACCAGCGCGCCCAGGAGGCCATCCGGGCAGGCTATTTCGAGAACGAGATCATCCCCGTCCAGATCGATGGAGCCGGGTTCCTCACCGACGAGGGCCCGCGCGAGACCACTCTGGAGAAGATGGCCGGCCTCAAGACCCTCGTCGAGGGCGGGCGCCTGACCGCGGCGATGGCCAGTCAGATCGCCGATGGCGCCAGCGCGGTGCTGCTGGCCTCCGAGGACGCGGTCAAGACGCACGGACTGAAGCCGCGCGCCCGCATCCACCACATCAGTGCCCGCGGCGCCGACCCGGTGTACATGCTGACCGGACCCATCCCGGCCACCCACTACGCGCTGCAGAAGACCGGGCTGTCCATCGAGGACATCGACACCGTCGAGATCAACGAGGCGTTCGCTCCCGTCGTACAGGCCTGGCTCAAGGAGACCGGCGCCGACCCCGCCAAGGTCAATCCCAGCGGCGGCGCCATCGCACTCGGCCACCCGCTAGGCGCGACCGGGGCCAAGCTGTTCGCGACCATGCTGAACAACCTGGAGCGCACCGGCGGCCGCTACGGCCTGCAGACGATGTGTGAAGGTGGCGGTACGGCCAACGTCACCATCATCGAACGGCTCTAGGTTTTCGCGGAGTTCAACGCGCGCCACACCCTGGCCGGGGTCATGGGGAGCTGATGCACCCGTGCCCCGGTCGCCCGTGCGATCGCATTCGCCAGCGCCGGGGCGACCGGGTTGTACGGTGACTCGCTCATCGATTTGGCGCCCAGTGGTCCCAGTTCGTCGTAGGTGTCGGCGAAGTACACCTCGGTGACCGGGACATCCGCAAGCTGCGGAATGTGGTAATTGCGTAGCGTTTTGGTGGCGACGGCGCCGTCCGGGCCGATCTGGAGCTCCTCGAACAGCGCCGACCCGATGGCCTGGGCGACACCGCCCTCCACCTGGCCGCGACACTGCTGCGGATTCATCACCACACCGGCATCGGCGGCCTGCACCGACTGCAGAATCCGGACCTCACCGGTTTCGGTGTCGACTGCCACCCGGAAAGCGTGCACGTTGAACGCCACCGACCGCGGCGTGCCATCATGCTTGGCAGTGCCGCGCATCGGGGTCGGCAGTGATCCGAAATCCACCAGCTGCTCACCGCATAACACGCCGTTGCGGCCCAACACACACAGCGACGGTGACGTACCGGTCAGCTCGGCGGCCGCCGTCGTCAGCGCCGTGCGCAGGTTCCGGCTGGCCAGCAGAGTGGCCCGACCGGCGACCACGGTACCGGCGGAGCCAAAGGCGCCGGTGTCGTAACCCGCTGTGGTGGTGTCGGATTGGCGTATCAGGATCCGTTCGGGCACTGTGTTGAGTTCGGTGGCCGCCAGCTGGGTGTGCACCGTGGTGGTGCCGTTGCCGAACTCCGTTGTGCCGACATCGAGGGTGTACACACCGTCGGCGTCGACGGACACGGCTGCCTCGGCGAAGTGGCCACGTGGCGGAATGGTCGCGATCATCGCCACCGCCATCCCTTCGCCGACCGCCCAGCCCTCGGGGGCGGCCACCCCGTTGCCCGACCGCAATGCGGTCTCGGCGAGATCCAGGCATTGGTCGAGTCCGTAGCTGCCGAAGGTCAGATCATCGTCGAGCACATGGGAATCCACGAACTTCTCGCCCGGCACGATGACATTGCGACGACGGAACTCGAACGGATCGATCCCCAGTCGGGCCGCCAGATCGTCCATGGCCGATTCGACGGCGAACATGATCTGGCCCAACCCGTAGCCGCGGAACGCGCCGGACGGCAGATTGTTTGTGTAGACGGCCTGAGCGTCGACCCGCTTGTTCGGGCTGCGGTACACCGCAACGGATTCGCCGCACCCGTGGAACATCACACCGGGGCTGTGGTTGCCGTAGGCACCTGCATCGAGCAGGGCGTCGACGGCCAGCGCGGTGAGGATGCCGTCCGGTCCGGCGGCCACCGTCACGTCGACCCGGAACGGGTGTCGGCAGGGGGCGACGGTGAATTCGTCGGTCCGACTGAACTCGAAGCGGACCGGGACGCCGAGTCGCAGCACCGCCAGCGCCACCAGATCCTCGGCCAGCATCTCCTGCTTACCGCCGAAACCGCCGCCGACACGGCGGGTGAACACCCGCACCGCGTCGGGATCCAGGCCGAAGATGTGGCACAGTTCGTCGCGCACCAGGAACGGGACCTGCGAGCTGGTGCGGATCACCAGTCGGTCCGTCTCATCACGCCAGCCGGTGCACCCGTGTGTCTCCAGATGGGCATGTTGCACGCGCTGGGTCTGCCACCGGCCCCGAATCACCTTGCCCCCAGTGGATTCCGTGGCCGCCACCGCAGCGGCCACATCGCCGACCTCGCCGTGCAGTTCGGCCACCAGATTGCTGGACGGATCGGCGATCCGCGACTCCGGTCCCTTCTCCGGGTGCAGCAACGGGGCGCCGGGTTGGCGTGCTGCATCCGGATCGAACACCGCGGGCAGCGCCACGTAATCGACGACGATTGCCCGGCAGGCCCGCTCGGCGACTCCCAGACTGTCGGCGACCACCGCGGCGACACGTTGACCGACGAACCGCACGGTTTCGTCGAGGATCACAGTGTCATCGGGGTCGTCGTCGCGCAGTTCGTGGCGGGCGGTGGAGAACCGCACGGCCGGGCTGTCCCGGTACGTCAGCACCAGGTGCACACCCGGGATCGATTCGGCCGCAGTGGTATCGATCGACCGGATGCGGGCGTGCGGCAGTGGGCTGGGTAGCACCGCCATGTGCAACAGCCCGGCAGGCGCGTCGTCCATCGTGTATTCCTCGGTGCCCGTCACCACCCGCACCCCGGCGGGAGCGCCGATCGAGCGGCCCACATCGTCACCGGCCGATTTGTCGGTGTTGACCCGTCCGGCGATCGCGTCGGTGATGGCGCGGTAGCCGGTACACCGGCACAGGTTGCCCTTGAGCTGCTGGGGCAGATCGTCCAGTTGGTCCGGCGTCAACGACGCGGCGGTGGTGACCATTCCCGCTGTGCAAAACCCGCACTGGAATCCGGCGGCCTCGACAAAACGCCGTTGTACCGGGTGCAGGTCCGCAGGCGTGCCCAATCCGGCGACGGTCGTGACCGACCGACCGTCGGCGCGGAAGGCCGGGAACACACACGAATGCACGGCGGCGCCGTCCAGCAGGACCGAGCAGGCGCCGCAGTCGCCGGCGTCACAACCCTTCTTGACCTCGAAGTGGCCGTGGTCGCGCAGATAGGTGCGCAGACACTGCCCGGGACGGGGGTCCTTGGTGTAGTCGGCGCCGTTGACGGACAGCCTCACGTCAGCTCACCGCGAATCTGCTCGGCAAGGGTATGGGTCACCGCCCGGCGCCAGTCGGGGTCACCATGGGCGTCGCGGGTGATCGCCGATTCGGGGATCGCGTCCAGTGCCGAGTGCAGCTCGTGCGCGGACGGCAGTGTCGGAAAGCCGAACACGTACGGACGCACCGTCGCGGCCGTCACCGACAGCACGAACCGTCCGTCGGCGTCGCGGCGACCGATCACGACGACCCCGGAGCGGCCCAGTGGGGACGGTGCCAGCTTGCGGAACGCGGTGCGGCAGCGCAGCGCGGCGGCCGGCAGCCACACCGAGCGCAGGACGTCCCCAGGGGCCAGCGCGTTGCGGGCCTCACCGGTGACGAACTCGGTGATGGGCAGCACATAGTCCGAACCGTCGGCCCGCCACACCGTGACCGTCCCGTCCAGCGCGGCGGCCAACGAGATCATCGCCCCGGCGGGAAAGGCCAGGCAGATGTTGCCACCGACGGTCGCGGTACCCCAGATCTTGAACGACGCCAGGAGCGCGCCACAGCATTGCCGGAACAACGGTGCGGCGGCCCACACCGAACGCAAAGTTGTTGACAACTGCGCCAGTTCGGCGAGTGTGCAGGTGGCGGCAAGTTCGATGCCGTGATCGGTCAGGGTGATCGGCGGCCAGCCCAGTCGGGTGATGTCCACCAGGCGTGAAACCTCGGGCTGCGGTTCGGAGAACAGCCAGGTCCCACCGGCCAGGACGGCGTCGGCCGGCCCCAGCGGCCACACCTCGTCGCGGCGGGTCGGTATGTGTACCGCCTCGACAGTGTTGAGGTCCATCTATCGACCGTAGTCTCGCCTGCGTGCGGGCGCAGGTCGAAATGTCGGACTGCGCGGCGGCGAGGACGCTGTGAGAATCGGAGGATGCGTGTCTACCGCGGTCATCTGATCCACATCGCCGGATCGCCGCGTCTGGCCGATGTCGGTGCGCACCTGGTGAATGTGCCCGACGGTGCGCTCGTGGTGGACGAATCCGGGACCATCGGCTACAGCGGAGAGTATCGGCAGGTGCCCGAGCGGTTCGCCGCAGCCGAGGTGGTGGACTGCCGGCCGGGCTTTCTGCTGCCGGGATTCATCGACACCCACATCCACTTTCCACAGACCCACTGCGTCGACTCCTATGGTGGCGGCCAGCTGCTGGACTGGTTGCAACGCTGCATCTTTCCCGCCGAGGCGATGCTGGCCGACCCCGACTACGCCCGCGGGGTGGCCAGGGACTTCTGCCGGCGCCGGGCCGCGGTGGGGACCACGACGGCGTTGGTGTTCGGTTCGGCATTCCCACACGCTCAGGACGCGCTGTTCGCGGAGTCCGGACGAATCGGGCTGCGTACCGTGTCCGGCCGCGGCATCCAGACGGTGGGACCTGATGCCGCGGCTCCGCTGCTCACCGGAGAAGACACAGCAATAGCGCTGACGCACAGCGAGATCGACCGCTGGCATGGTGCCGGGGACGGCCTCATCGGCGTGGCCGTGGTGCCCCGGTTCGCGCTGTCGGTCACCGAGAAAACCCTGGGTGCACTGGGGGAGCTCTACGAGTCGGTGCGTCAACGAGGTGTCTACTTCCACACCCACCTCTCGGAGAATCTCAGCGAGATCGACGCAGTGCGTGGCAGTTACGGTGTCGAGCACTATCTGGACACCTACGACGGACGCTTCGCCGGCGGCGGTCTGTCACTGCTGGGCCCGCGCAGTGTGTTCGCCCACGCCGTGCACTGCACCGACCACGAACTGGGCCGGCTGGCCGAGACGGGCAGTTCCATCGCGCACTGTCCGACCTCGCAGCTGTTTCTCGGTTCGGGCACCATGCCGTGGCGGCGCACCACCGCTGGCGGTGTGAACGTGGCACTGGGTACCGATGTGTCCGCCGGCGACGAATGGTTGATACCGCGGGTGCTCAACGACTGTTTCAAGGTGCACATCAGTGAACCTGGGGCCGAGGCACTTTCGATCCCTCCGGCGGATCTGCTGTTCACCGCGACGCTTGCCGGGGCGCGGGCGCTGGATCTCGACGACCGGATCGGGAATCTCGATGTCGGTAAGGAGGCCGATTTTGTGGTGATCGATCCGCAGCGGCAGTCGCTGCTACCGGAGCTGTTGGGCCGCATCGGCGCCCACGATGCCGATCGGCTGCTGTTCACGCTGTTGATGGGCATGCGGGAGGACGCGGTCGATCAAGTCTACGTCCGGGGCAGGATGATCACGCCGGGGTGAGCGGCCCGCCCAGGATGTTGCCGACGATCCCGCGAATGATGTTGGTGCCGTCCTCGGTTCGCAGCTCGTCGTACCACTGGGCGGTCGCCTGCGGGTCCTTGGCATGGGTGACATCACAGCGTCGGCGGGCCCGCAGCACGAGATCGCCGGCCCGTTCGGTGCGGGCGGCCTGATAGGCGGCCAGGGCGGCGTGCACGTCATCCGGGTTGTCCTTGAACGCCCATTGCAGGGCGATGGCGTCTTCCATGGCAGAACAGCCGCCCTGCCCGATATCCGGGGTGGTGTTGTGCGCGGCATCACCGAGCACCGCGACCCGCCCCTTGACCCAGGTGTGGAACGGGTCGAGGTCCAGGATCTCCACCCGGTTGGTGGTCTGCGGGTCCAGCGTGTCGATCAGCTTCTGCACACCCGGGGCCCAGCCCTGAAAATGCCCGCGCAGTACCTCCCGGGCGCTGCCCCGCTCATACGGCAGGCCCTCGGGCTCCACCACGTCGAAGAAGAAATAGAACCGTCCGCCCGCCACCGGCATCACCGAAACCCGTTTACCGTCACCGACATAGGTGGTCCATTCGGTGGCTGGTCCGATCTCCTCGTCGGTGTCCACCAGGCCGTTGAAGTTGACATAGCCGGCGTAGCGCCGGGTCACCGGGCCGCCGAGGACGTACTCGCGGGTGATCGAACTCGCCCCGTCGGCGCCGATGATGACATCGGCGGTGACCGTCGTCCCGTCGGCGAAGGTGGCGGTGGCTTGTTCCGGCCCGTCGGACACATCGACCATCTTCATACCGAAGTTGATGTTGTCGAGGCCGTAGGCCTTCATCAGCATCAGCTGTAGTTCGGCCCGGGCGATCGGGTAGGGCCGCTGGCCGACCTGGTCGATCAACGGTTGCATGGAGAACCGGCACATGGTGTCGCCGGTGTGCGCATCGACATAACTCATGGTCTCGACGATGCCGCCCAGCTGCGCAGTCTCCTCCTGTAGACCAAGGTAATTCAGGCATTTCACGCCGTTGGACCACACCGAGATGGCCGCACCCACCGGCTTGTTCTCGGTGACCCGCTCGTAGACGGCGGTGTCGATCCCGATCTGCCGCAGGGCGATTGCCGCGCTCATCCCGCCCATCCCGGCACCGATGATGACGACCTTCACATTCAGCTCCCTCGGTAGGTGGAGTAGGCGTACGGGGACAACAGCAGCGGCACGTGGTAGTGCCCGGCCAGCTCGGTGATCTCGAAGGCGATGACCACCTCCGGGTAGAACCCCTTCACACCCTCGGCCGCGAAATAGGTGCCGGTGTCGAAGTGCAGCTTGTAGATCCCGACGGCCAGCTCGCCGCCGAGTCCGCTGATACGCCCATCGGTATCGGTCAGGCCGTCGGCCACCACGGTGCCCGCCGCGGTCAAGGTCACGACGACACCGACCGCGGGCTTACCTGTCGAGGCATCGAGGACATGGGTGGAAAGTGTCATGACATCAGCCTGCCAACGTCGGCGCCCGGACCGGTGGATCTACGGGTCTTTCTGCGCGTCCACCACTCCATCAGCAGGGTGCTGTATCGAACAGTCACGTCGGCTCACTCAACAGTCGCTCCAGGCGTAATCGGTTGATCTTGGCCAGTTCGTTGCGCATCACCCGACGCTCGGTCTCGGCGTCGTTGTGCAGCCGGTCGGTCAGGATGGCCAGCAGTTCGTCGGCCGACCGTCCACTGGCGCACACCAGGTAGACATAACCGAACCGCTCCTCGTACTCACGGTTCTTCGCCGCCAGTGCGGCCTTCACCGAATCGTCCGCCGACGCGACGCGCGCCTGCTCACGGGCCGACGAGGGACTGTCGGTCGCCGAAACCGAAGCGCCGATCCGCGGGTGGCCGTCCAACGCGGCGTCGATCTCGGCGTCGGGTAGTTCGGCGAGCACCCGGTCGGCGCGATCGTAGAGCGCGTCGGCATCCCGGAACGGGGAACCGGCGACCACCCGGCGTGCCCAGATCGTCGACGAGCACACCTCGAAGAGCAGATGCATCCGTTGACGTTCGGAGAGTGCGTTGAAGCTGCTGAGCCCGATCGATTTCACGAGAGCTCGTTGAGCCTGCCGAACCGGGCCGCCGCAATGGGGTTGGCATCGGCGACCAGATCGGTGAACCGATAGTTGGCGATCTTGGCCACCTCGATCAGGGCATACGCCTTCTCGGTGGCCGCCGAGTTGTCCATCCGGGACCAGCCGTTGCGTAGTACCCGGTCGAAACGCTCGGTCTCCCGGGCGCAGATGATCAACGGGAATCCGAAGTGTTCGCGGTAGGCCGCCGCCAGGTTCACCACATCCTGATGATCCTCTTCGTCCAGGTTGCTCAGCGCCACATGGTCGGCCGCGAGCACCTGCCCGGTCTCATCTTCGGCGCCGAGATCGTGGAACGCGTCCAGTAGTTCGGTCTGCTGCTCGGAATTGCCGGTCAGCACCGCGTCCTGGAATGCCTCGCGTAGCGCGGTGGTATCGGCGAACGGACGCTGGTCGAAGGCACGGTCGGCGGCCCACGAGACCCCCTGCACCACATGCCCGAAGACCTCGGTGAACCGCTCGCGGGTCATGGTGTTGACCTCGTCGAGGGTGATCGAACCCGAGCCCGCGACGCGCGGGCCCTTCTTGCCGAGGTGGAAGAAGACGATGTTCAGCACGATCGCGGTGATAGCCCCGGTGCTGATACCGCTGCCGAACAGGATGTCCAGGCCGGCGGGCAGCTGCGAGGAGATGTCCGGGTATGAGGTGACCAGCAGGGCCAGCGCCAGGCTGGTGGTGACGATGATGACGTTGCGGTGGTCGGTGAAGTCGACCTTGCCCAGGGTCTGGATGCCGACGACGGCCACGGTGGCGAACAGGGTCAGCGCCGCGCCACCGAGCACCGGGTTCGGGATGGACGCGACGATGGCGGCGACCTTGGGCAGGAAGCCGAGCAGGATCATGATCACGCCGGCGGCGGCCACCACCCAGCGGCTCTTGATGCCGGTGAGGCGCACCAGGCCGACGTTCTCGGAGAACGCAGTGTAGGGGAACGAGTTGAAGATGCCGCCGATTGTGGTGGCCACCCCGTCGGCGCGCAGGACGTTGCCGATATCGGCCGGCCGGACCCGCTTGCCGACGATCTCGCCGGTGGCGATGGTGCTGCCGGTGGATTCCACCGCGATGATCATCATCACGATGATCATGGTGATGATCGCGACGATGTCGAACTTGGGCATACCGAACGCGAACGGTGGGGTGAAGCCGAACATCGAGGCCTGGCCCACCCGGTCGAAGTTCATGTCGCCCAGCGCATATGCCACCGCGCAGCCGGCCACCAGACCGAGCAGCACCGCGATGGTGGACATGAACCCGCGGAAGAAGCGCTGGATCGCGACGATCACCACGATGGTGCCCAGCGCGTAGAGCACCCAGCGCAGGTTGGTCGGATCGGGTTCATGCGTCGCGGGATTGGTGACCGCGTCGAGCGCGCCGATGGGCACCAGGCACAGACCGATGATGGTGATCAGCGTGCCGGTGACGACCGGTGGGAAGAACTTCAGCAGCCGGACGAACACCGGGGCGATCAGGAAGGTGAAGACACCGGCGACGATCACCGCGCCGTAGACGTAGAGCAAGCTTTCGGTGCCGCCGCCGTGGGCCAGGCCGATCGCGATGATCGGTGCGACACCGGCGAAGGTGACGCCCTGCAGCAGCGGGAGTCGCACACCGACGTTCTTGAACCCGACCGCCTGGATGATCGAGGCGATGCCGCAGGTGAACAGGTCCGCCGTGATGAGCATGACCAGTTCTTCACTCGACAGCCCGATCGCATTGGCGATGAGGATCGGTACCAGCACCGCGCCGGCGTAGAACGCGACGACGTGCTGGAAGCCGTAGGTGGCCAACTTGGGAAGGGGGAGCACCTCGTCGACGGGGTGCACGCGCTTCTTCGAGCTCTTGGTCGGTGCCGACATGCGGTAAGAATCTGACACCTGTGCTTATTTCCCGTGTCGCGCAGGTTTCGTTGACGTTGCGACGCAGGCGGGTCAGTGGTCGTGCAGGATGACCCCGCGGATGTTGCGGCCCGCCAGCATGTCGTCGAAGGCGATGTTGATATCGCCGAGCTTGTACTCGGTGGTCACCGACTGGTCGAGCAACAGCTGCCCGTCCCGGTACAGGCTGAGCAGCTTGGGGATGTCGGCCCGTGGATTGGCCTCGCCGTACAGGCTGCCCAGCAATCGCTTCTGGAACAGGGTGAACATCGCCATCGGTAGCGTCGGAGTGATATCGGTCATCGATGCGATGCCGGTGAGCACCACCGCGCCGCCCTTGCGGATCATGTCCAGGGCCGCCCCGATCATCTGCCCCTCGACGAGACCGACGGTCAGGATGGCCGAGTCGGCCATCACCCCTCGGGTCAGTTCGGCGGCCAGTGCGGTGGCCTCCTCGAATGAGGTGACAAAATGGGTGGCGCCCAGTTCGATTGCCTTGAAATGCTTTTCGGCCACCAGGTCGACGGCGATGATGTGGGCGGCCCCGGCGATGCGGGCGCCCTGGATGGCTCCGGCGCCGACGCCGCCGACTCCGATCACGATGACGGTGTCACCGGGGGCGACCTTGGCGGTGTTGACCGCGGACCCCCATCCGGTGGTGATACCGCAGCCCAGTAGGCAGGCGCGATTCAGTGGTAGGTCATCGTCGATCTTGACCAGTGAGGCGTCCGAGACCACTCCGTACTGGGCGAAGGTTCCCAGCAGCAAGGCCACGTAGATGCCCTGATCGCCGATATGTCTGCGGAAGGTGCCGTCCAACTGGGTGCCCGCCAACAACATCGCGCCGAGATCGCAGAGGTTCTGCTGTCCGCTGGCGCACCACCGGCACTTGCCGCAGGCGGGCAGGAAGGAGGCGACGACATGGTCGCCGGGTTTGAGGTCGCGGACGCCCGGGCCGACCTCCTGCACGATGCCTGCGCCCTCGTGTCCGCCGATGACCGGGAACGGCACCGGGAAATCGCCGGTGCGCGGATGGTGGTCGGAGTGGCACAGGCCGGTGGCCTCAAAGGAGACCAGCACCTCACCCTCCTGGGGTGGGTCGAGGTCGACCTGCTCGATACTCCAGTCGCCGTTGATCTCGGAGAGGACCGCCGCATCCATTTTCATGGCCCCAACCTAAGAGTTGGTCGGGAGCTGGGTCAGGTGAATGTGCGAAATCAATGGTCGTGCACGATGACGCCGCGGACATTGCGGCCGTCGCGCATGTCCGCGTACCCCTGATTGACCTCGCCCAGCTTGTACTCGTGGGTGACCGTCTCTTCGAGCAGGAGTTTGCCGTCGCGGTACAGGTCCAACAGACGGTGAATATCGTTGCGCGGGTTGGCTTCGCCGTACAGGCTGCCCAGCAGCCGCTTCTGGAACAGGGTGAAGAACATCAGCGGCAGCTCCGTGGTCAGCTCGGTCATCGCGGCGATCGCGGTGACCACCACCGCCCCGCCCTTGCTGACGAGGTCCAGTGCCTGGTTGATCATCGATCCCTGCAGCAGCCCCACGGCCAGGATCGCCGAATCAGCCATCACGCCGCGGGTGAGCTGGCCGACGACCTCGACGGCCTCGGCCACGGTACCGACAAAATGGGTCGCCCCGAACCGGAGCGCGGTCTCGCGTTTGCTCTCCAGCACTTCGACGACGACGATGTGTTCGGCACCGGCCAGTCGGGCGCCCTGGACGGCGCCGCTGCCGATACCGCCGAAGCCGATCACCACGACGGTGTCGCCGGGGCGGACATCGGCGGTGTTGACCGCAGAGCCCCACCCGGTGGTGACACCGCAGCCCAACAGGCAGGCCCGGGACAGCGGGATATCGTCGTCGATCTTGACCATCGACGAGTCAGACACCGTGCTCAACTCGGCGAAGGTACCCAGCCCGGCCATCACACCGACCTCGGTGCCACGCGCGCGACGGCGGTAGCTGCCGTCGAGTTGCAGACCGGTCATGGTCATCGCGCCCTGGTCGCACAGGTTCTGCCGGCCGCGGGCGCACCACCGGCAGCGGCCGCATGCCGGGAGGAACGACGCGACGACATGGTCGCCGGGTTTGAGGTCGCGGACGCCCGGGCCGACCTCCTGTACCACGCCGGCCCCCTCGTGCCCGCCGATCAGCGGCAGCGGTGCCGGCAGATCACCGGTGCGGACGTGTTCGTCGGAATGGCACAGCCCGGTGGCCTCAAAGGCCACCAGGACCTCACCCTCCTGCGGACCGTCGAGATCGATCTCCTCGACGGTCCAGTCGGCGCCGTACTCCCACAGGATGGCCGCATTGGACTTCATGGGGTGAGCGTAGAAGAGTCGAAAGCCTTACTGTCGCCATTTCGGGAACATCGTCGGGGAGCGTCAGTCGGCGATGTGACCCGACGCTTCACGCAGATGCGCGACGGCCTCGTCGACGATCCGCGGGACCAGTTCGGCGCAGCTCGGCAGATCCTGCAGGACGCCGGCCACTTGACCGGATGCCAGCACACCGGCCTCGGTATTGCCCTCGACCAAACCGGCCTTGAGCAGCATCGGGGTGTTGGCGGCCATCACGACCTGCGACCAGGTGAGGTCCTTGCCGTGCCGCATGGCCAGACCGTCTTTGACCATCGAGCGCCACGACATCTGGGACAGCTTCTTGAACTTCTGGGCATTACCCACGGCGGCGGCGAAACCGCGCACCGGGGAGCCGCTTTCGAGCTTCTCCACCAGACCGGTGCGCAGAACGCGGTGCGGCATACCGTCGACGCGGGTCGACACCACGGTGCCGTCCAGTGCCGCCTGCAGGTAGCGCTGCTTGACGGCATCGGGCACCGTCGAATCCGAGGTGAGCAGGAAGCGGGTCCCCATCGCCACGCCGGCGGCACCGTAGGACAGGGCCGCGGCCAGACCCCGGCCGTCGAAGAACCCACCCGCGGCGATGACCGGCATCCCGGTGTCGGCGACCGCGTCGAGCACCGAGGGCAGCAGCAGCGTGGTGGCGATCGGGCCGGTGTGGCCACCGCCTTCACCGCCCTGCACGATCACCGCATCCGCACCCCAGCCCGCGACCTTCTTGGCGTGCTTGGCCAGTCCGACCGATGGAATGACCACCACGCCTGCGTCTTTGAGCTTGGCGATCAGGTCGGGCTTGGGAGCCAGGGCGAAGGAGGCGACTTTGACCCCTTCGCGGATCAGGAGGTCGACACGTTCGTTCGCGTCGCCGGCGTCGGCACGGATGTTGATGCCGAACGGTTTGTCGGTCGCGGCCTTGACCTTGGTGACCGCCGTCGCCAGTTCGGCCAGTGTCATGGTCGCCGAGGCCAGGATGCCCAGACCGCCGGCGTTGGACGTCGCAGCGACCAGTCGCGCGCCGGCGACCCAGCCCATCCCGGTCTGCACGACGGGGTGCTCGATGCCGACCAGTTCGGTCAGTGGAGTCCTGAGGGTGCTCATACCCTGACTTCTTTGTCGCGCAGTGACTTCGGATCGATGACTTCGCGCAGCAGCCGCTGTTCCTCCGCGTTCGGCAGTCGCGTGGTCTCGGCGGTGTCCAGCCCGTGTACTTCGAAGCTGGTGTTCTCGGCGACCAGGTCGGCCTCGACACCGGGATGCAGGGATACCGCCCGCATCTGGTGGTCGGGGCCGTTGAAGTCGAACACCCCGAGGTTGGACACCACGCGGTAGACGTCGGCGAACCGGTAGGCGGGATTGGCGGGATCGATCTTGTCCCAACCGATCCCGGAGACGATGTCCACCTTGTCGGTGAACACCCGCGTGGAATGGTTGCCGACGAAGTAGCTGGTGGGGTGGTTGATGGAGTTGCCGGGCGCGCCGCGCACGCCGAACATCTGCCGGGTCGGGTGCTGGATCGGACCGAACGCCGACAGGTTCTGGTTGCCGTACCGGTCGATCTGGTTGGCGCCCATCACGACATGGCGACGGCCCCAGGACAGCGTTTCGAAGACCCGGTTGAACGGCATCCAGCCCTCGATCGCCGCCGGCGCGCCGATGGCCGGGGTATCGGCGATGATGCGTGCCTCACCGTCGGTCAGCACGATATCGGGGGAGAACGTGAGGCGGGCCAGTCGCGCACCGATCTGCACGATCGTCGTCATCGGCGACACCATGATCTCGCCGGCGTCGCGGAACAGTTCGGCGCACGCGACGGCGCACACCTCGGCACGGGTCACCGACATCACTGGGCACCTTCCTCTGCGAACTTGCGTACCGCCGCTTGGTAATCGGCCTCGCTGCCGGACAGATAGGTCTTCACGAACTCGGCCCAGGTCTCGTCCGATCCGGCGGCCTCGGCATAGTGGCGCTGGAACTTCTCGTCACGTTTGTAATCGGGTTCGTTCGTGGTGAAGTGTGCGCCGTTCGGCGCCTCGACCACCGTGTCCACCATCATCCGATTGATCAGCTGTTGTTGCGGGACGGTAGATTTCACCAGTTCCTCGGTGGACACCACCTTCTCGACACTCAGGAAGCGCTGCTGCGCCGACATCAGGAACAGGTCGTCGAAGTACGGATCGATGCCGGTGTAGGCGGCGTTGCCCTTGGCATCACCGAGATTCATGTGCACAAACGCCGCATCCAGGTTGAGCGCGGGCATCGCGATGAGTTCCTGATCGTCGTAAGGGGACTTCACCGTCTTGAGTTCGTCACCCCAGAAGGTGCGGACATCGCTGCCCAGCCCGGCGCGGATCGGCAGGAACGGAAGCCGCCCGGCCGCAGCCTGCAGGCCGCAGCGCAGCATGCCCTCGTCCATCTCGCGGGCCTCGATGGCGCCGGTGGTCCGGGCCTTGGCGAACCACGGATCGTAGAACGGCGGGGAATCCAGCGAGACAAAGCCGTAGTAGACGCGCTTGACCTTGCCCGCCGAACAGAGCAGACCCAGATCCGGTCCGCCGTAGCTGACCACGGTCAGGTCGGTGACATCGGTGCGCAGCAGCGCCCGGACGAAGGCCATCGGCTTACGCCGCGAACCCCAACCGCCGATACCGATGGTCATCCCGCTCTCGATCGGGGCGACGGCCTCGTCCAGCGTTGTCCTCTTGTCTGTCATTTGGACCCCTTCTCGGTGCCTGCGAACGCATCGCGGTGTTCGTCGGACACGCCGGCGAGGTTGAGCTCGAAGGTGAAGCCCTGCTCCATTCGGTACCGGGCATTGACCGGTTGGACGTCGATGAAGTTCAGCGCTTCCTTGGCCGCCCGGATCACCCGGGTGTCCTTGCCTGCGATATCGCGGGCCACCCGCAGCGCGGACTCGTCGAGATCGGCGCGTGGCACCACCTCGTGCACCGAGCCGAAGTGGTGCAGGGTCTCGGCGGGCACGGTGGCGGCGGTGAAGAACAGTCGCCGCATCAGGTGCTGCGGGACCAGTCGGGACAGGTGGGTGGCGGCACCCAGGGCGCCGCGCTCGACCTCGGGCAGGCCGAACTTGGCATCATCGGAGGCGACGATGACATCGGCATTGCCGACCAGGCCGATCCCGCCGCCGACGCAGAATCCGTTGACCGCCGCGATGACCGGCACCTCACACTCGTAGACGGCGCGGAACGCGTGGTAGCAGCCGCGGTTGGCGTCGATGAGTGCGGTGAAGCCCTCGGTGTTCTGCATTTCCTTGATGTCCACACCGGCGTTGAAACCGCGGCCCTCGGCTCGCAGGATCACCACGTGAGTGCTGCGGTCGCGGCCGGCAGCGGTGATGGCGTCGCCGAGTTCGAACCAACCGGCCGACGGGATGGCGTTGACGGGCGGGTAGTTGACGGTGACCGAGACGATGCCCGGTTCGACTGTCGTGGTGGTGATCGTCATCGAGTCACTTCCTGATGGGGTCGCTACCTAAGCAAGCACTTGCTTGGTACGCTAGCACAGTGAGCGATGCGGCTGGAATCAATCTGCAACTGGGCGGCCGGGTGGTCCTGGTGACCGGCGGTGTGCGCGGGGTGGGTGCCGGTATCAGCTCTGTTTTCGCAGCTCAGGGCGCCACGGTGGTGACCTGTGCGCGCCGTCCGGTGGAGGGTTCGCCGTACGAGTTCCACTCCTGCGATATCCGCGATGACGACTCGGTTTCCGCGCTCATCGCGGCGATCGTCGACAGGCATGGCCGACTCGATGTGGTGGTGAACAACGCCGGCGGATCGCCGTATGTCTTGGCTGCCGACGCCTCGGCCAAGTTCAGCACCAAGATCATCGAACTCAACCTCATCGGCGCCCTGTCCGTATCGACACATGCCAATGCGGCCATGCAGACCCAGGACTCCGGCGGCGCCATCGTGAACATCTCCAGCGTCAGCGGGCACCGGCCCACCCCGGGTACCGCGGCCTACGGCGCGGCCAAGGCCGGTCTCGACAACCTCACCACGACGTTGGCCGTCGAATGGGCGCCCAAGGTGCGGGTGAACTCGGTGGTCGTCGGCATGGTCGAGACCGAACAGTCCGAACTTTTCTACGGTGACGCCGAATCGGTGGCCGCAGTCGCCGCGACCGTACCGTTGGGTCGACTGGCCAAGCCCGCCGATATCGGCTGGGCCAGTGCATTTTTGGCATCTGATGCCGCCTCCTATATCAGTGGGGCGACTCTGCAGGTGCACGGTGGCGGCGAGCCGCCGACCTATCTCGACGCATCGAGCGCGAACAAATAAGGAGAATTGGCAATGGGTTTGCTTGACGGCCGGGTGGTCATCGTGACGGGCGCCGGCGGCGGGATCGGCCGGGCGCACGCGCTGGCGTTCGCCGCGGAAGGCGCGCGGGTCGTGGTCAACGATATCGGCGTCGGCCTCGACGGTTCGCCCGCCGGTGGTGGTAGCGCGGCCCAGGGTGTGGTCGACGAGATCACCGCGGCCGGCGGCGAAGCCGTCACAAGTGGGGCCAACGTCGCCGACTGGGGGCAGGCCGAGGGACTCATCCAGACGGCCGTCGATTCGTTCGGTGGTCTCGACGTGCTGGTCAACAATGCCGGGATCGTGCGCGACCGGATGTTCGTGAACGCCACCGAGGACGAGTTCGACGCCGTCACCGCCGTGCACCTCAAGGGACATTTCGCCACCATGAAGCACGCCGGAGCCTACTGGCGCGCGAAGTCCAAAGCCGGTGAGGCCGTGGATGCCCGGATCATCAACACCAGTTCCGGTGCCGGCCTGCAGGGCAGTGTCGGGCAGGCCACCTACAGCGCCGCCAAGGCCGGTATCGCCGCGCTGACCCTGGTCGCCGCCGCCGAGATGGGTCGCATCGGGGTGACAGTCAATGCCATCGCGCCATCGGCGCGCACCCGGATGACCGAGACCGTGTTCGCGGACATGATGGCAACGCAGGACTCGGATTTCGACGCCATGGCGCCGGAGAACGTCTCCCCGCTGGTGGTGTGGTTGGGCAGCGTCGAATCTCGTGGTGTCACCGGCAAGGTGTTCGAGGTCGAGGGTGGCATCATCCGGGTCGCCGAGGGCTGGGCCCGCGGTGGCGAGATCGACAAGGGGTCGCGCTGGGATCCTGCCGAACTCGGTCCGGTGGTCAGCGATCTGCTGGCCAAGTCACGGATAGCGCTGCCGGTGTTCGGGGCCTGACCGGATCCCGCAGCTGAGTCAGATCGGCTCGCACACCACCAGTGGGATGACCCGGTCTGCGGCGTCCCGATATCCGCGGTAGGGCGGATACATTCGGGTCAGGCGCGGCCAGTAGCGGTTTCGCTCCTCCGGCGTCGCGTCGCGGGCCGACATGGCCCGTCGGTCGGAGCCGTACTGGACGTGTACCCGTGGATCGGCCTGGACGTTGAGGTACCAGGCGGGATCGTGGTCGCGGCCGCCGAAGGACGCGGGCAGCACCACCCGGTCGCCGTCACGTAGGCACAGTGTCGCGGTCACGCGGGGCTGGCCGGTGCGTCGACCCGTGCTGGTGAGCAGCGCCGCAGGCAGCCACAACAGCCGCGAGCCGACACGTCCATCCGTGCGCTGGTACACCCACACGTGTGCCCTGGCGAACTGCTTCATCGACCATGCGAGCAATCCGGAGTTGCGGACGCGGTGGAAGACATCGGCCATCCCGCATAGTTGCCCCGAACCGGCGTCGGGCAAACGCCCGCTATCGCAGGTACAGCGCTGCGTAGACCAGTGCTGTCGCCACCACGACAACGGCCATACAGATCCGGGATACCGGCCGGCGGCGGTCGGGTGGAAACGCCGCGGGCAGTACGAGAGCGAACAACAGTCCCGACACCAGCCCGACGATGGTGCCGAACATCAGCGCGAATCCGTGCGGGTCGATGGCCGGGTCGGTCGAAAGCCCGGACCGCGCAACCAGATACATGCACAGTAGCCACAGGAACCCGGCCGTCGAACCGAGCATTCCGGCGACGACCCGCGCGATGGCCGGACTCACGGTGCGGCCGGGTCGGGGGTGCAGACCGTCAGCAGCGAGGTTCCGTTGCCCTCGGCAACCTCGGCGGGTCCCAGCCAGCCGACGCCCTCGAAGTAGTAGCTGTCGGCCGGATGGTCGCCGGAGCCGGCGGTGAGCTCGGCGATGCTCGTCGGGGTGGCCCCCGCACCGGCGGGTTCACTGTCCACCGTCATCAACACCTGCTGTTCGGCCTTCCAGTCGAACCCCACGGGCAGGTCCTCGACGATCTCCATTCCTGGGTACGGCCCGCCGATGGTCAGTGTTTCGACGTCGGCCGAAGCGCCCTGGGCTGGTTCGAGAATCAACCGGGCACTGCCCGGATTGAAGTTCACGACGATGCGGGACACGTTCTGGCATGGCGTCCCGGTGGACAGCTGCAGGCGGCCGTCGGTGACGCGTGCGCCGAAAACCGGTGGCAGCGAGGGGTCTTCGGGATCATCGCCGATCACGGAACAACCCGAGAGTACAAGCCCAACCGCCAGGGTGGCCGCACTGCGGAGCATCACTTGTAACCCCCATCGCCCAGACCGGCTTCCTTCTCGATCCCGTCGGAATCGCTGATCGCCGCCCACAACATGCCGAAGTAGCCCTTGTCCGCCCATTGCCGCGAATGCATCTCCTCATGGTGCAGCAGTCGGTCCAGATCCAGTGAGCCCGCCTTCGGCACGCCGTTGTCACCCACGTTCCACGACTTCCCGGATTCGATGATCTGCGTCAGCTGTTCGGTCGGATTGTGCCCGTGATCGATGTTCTCCATGAAGATGTCGCCCCATGCGGTGCCACCCTTCCAGCTGAACTGATCCTGAACCCAGTTGCCGCCCATGCCCATCAACATGCCGTTGGGTGTCGTCATCAGGGTGCCGTCGGCATTCAGGATGAACGGTACGTCCTCGTCATAGGTCCACGAGTTGGCGTCCTGGCGGTCGATGATCCGCTGCACCTCGTCCGCGGAGTACGGCTCGGGGGTGAAGTCGGTCGCGGTGCCGTCCCCGTAATCGGTGCCGGCATTGAAGATGTAGGTCATCAGCACCGCCTTTCGGGCGTCCTCACCCGAGGTGCCCTTCGGAAGCTGGAAAAAGGTCTTGCCGTCGGGGTCACGTACCCGTGGCATGTCCTTGAGCACGGCAAAACTCGACGGTGTGATGTTGTGCCTGCGGGCGATGTCGACAATGGTTTCCGGCGGGACGCCCTGGCGCTCGGCGTTGTCCAGCCACTCCTTGTAGAGACCGTCCGGTGGCGGCCCGTCGAGCAGGCCGGCATCGCGCAGCGCCTGTTCGTAGGGGTCCGTCGGCTCGCCATCGGCGGGAGTTTCGCCGGGCTGCCCGCCGCCGCCGAACTTTTGATCGCCCAGGGCGACATACTCGTCGCCGAGCCGACGGATGGTCGCGCCGATCGTGTTGAGCTCGCTGTTGGACCGGCTCACGATTTCCATGACCTCGCCGATGCCCTTCTGCACGATCGGCACCAGCATGCGCTCGCCGGCGGCGTTGCCGGGCACCGAGGCGGCGGCGTCGGTGACCCAGCGCCGGACCTCGTCGAGGCCGGTCCGGCCGGTACTGACGACATGCGCCGACATGTCGATCTGGTGTCTGAGGCGGCGGTCGAGATCGGCCAGTTGGCCGATCACCCGGCGGTGCTCGGTGTTGACCGTGCCATAGGCGGCAGCGGCGGTTCCGGTCCACTGCGCGCCGGGGGCCGCGGATTCGAGCTGCGCCGCCAGGCCGTCCAGGGTCGCGCTCTGGTCGAACCCATCGCCGCTCTGCGGTGTGCCCTGACCGAAGGTGTTGCGCGCGTTCGACCAGGTCGACAGGAACGCGTCGAGCACACCCATGTGCTCAAGTCTGGCACGGCGGCAGGTGGGTCAGGTGCGCCGATTCTGCCTGTGTCAGGCGGCGGCTTGGTCGGTGTCTGTCCCGGTGTCGTTATCGGTGTCTTTGCCGGTGGCTTTGTCGTCCTTCGCGGGCTTTGTTGTCGGCTTCGGGGCTTCGTCGTCGTCTGAGGTGTCCTCGGCCTGTGCGGCCCGCGGCGAGGGCCGCTGTGCGGTCCGGACCTTGCGCACCGACAGCGGTACCCGATCGGCGGAACGCTTCGTGGCAGGCTCTGCTTCGTCGGACTCGCGGGTCTCGGCCACCTCAGCTGCCTCGGCCACTTCGGGAGTCTCGGTCACCTCGGGCGCAGACGTGCGCGCGGCGATCTCCGACGCCGGTGCGATGGGTGTACTGACCCGCGGTCGCACTGCATCCGTCACGGCACCGGCGACGTCGCGCACCACTGCGCTCACGAATTCGACTGGGGCTCTGAGCACATCGCCGACACCGTCGCGCAGGGCCTTGGCGATGGTGCCGATATCTCCGCTGCGGAATGCCCGCACCACGTTGTAGGCTGCGGTCTGCGGCGTCACCACCAAATCGCGGAAGTTGACGAGTAGTTTCGTCGGAAGCGTCGCCGGGCCCACCTCGCGGCCGGCCCAGGATTTCAGCGTCCAGCCCTCCTCGGCGCTGCCCTCGACGACCACGACATCGGTGTTGTGCAACCGGTTGAACAACATCAGCCCGAGATCCGGGTTGTCGACGTTCATCATCGTCCAGAACATGATGGTCGCGGCGTGCGAGAACACCACCGGGTTCTGGGCGCCGGACTCCTCGACGAGCTGCAGTGCCTGGTCGACGCGTGCATCGAAGGCATTGCCGTCACCACCACCGGGAATCGGCAGCGATCGCGCACCCAGGGTCCACAGGGCAGGGCTGAGCACATAACCGATGCCGCCGAGCCCGGAATCCGACCAGCCCTCGAACCAACCCGCGTTGATCTCGCGGAACCCGGGCAACACGACAGGTGTCAGTCCGGTGGCGGTCGCGAAGGGTGCGGCGGTTTCGGTGGTGCGCACCATGTTCGACGCATAGATGGCGTCGTAGGGAGTGCCGTCGGCAACCAAGGCCGCGGCCACGGCCTGCGACTGCGTCTGGCCCAGCGGGGTGAGGTGGGCGCCCGGAATCGAGTTGTCGATGGTCCCCGACGCATTGGCCGTCGACTCGCCGTGCCGGACGAACGTCACCGTCAGCGCGGCCGCCGGCAGCGCGGTGATGACCAGCAGCAGTGCCGCGGTCAACGCCGCGAGCAGGAGTTTCAGTGACCGGCGGTGCGACCCCGTGACCATCGGCTCACCCTAGCCAGCCCGGGCGGACCGCAGATGAAGATCCGCAGAACACTGACATGATCCGTGTACCTGCCCCGGCGAACCGGTCGGGTACGGGGCTCAGGGCACTAGGCGGGATCGCAGATGAGGATCGGGATCTTGCGATCGGTGTAGGACCGGTAGTTGACGAAGTCCGGGTACATCGCGTCCAGCTTGGGCCAGTACTCGTCGCGCTCGGTGTCGGTGGCCTCGCGAGCCACCAGATCGAGCTTCTCCTTCTTGGTCTGGAAGGAGATGTTCGGGTCGGCCTTCAAGTTCAGGTACCACATCGGGTTGGTGGCTCGGCCGCCCTGCGAGGCGACCAGCACGATGCGCTTGCCCTCCTGCAGGAACAGCAGCGGACTGTCCCGGGGTTCACCGGATTTGCGCCCGGTGGTGGTCAGGATGCCGACCTCGGCGCCGCGCAGGAACTTGTTGCCGAGTTTGCCGCCCGACTTCTTGAACAGCCACGTGTTGATGCGCGACATCCACTTGATGACGGTGCGGGTGGAAGCGGCGTTGAGTCGCTCGACCTGCTTGGCGTTGAGCGGTTTCGGGGTGTCGGCCATGGTGGAACCCTATCGGCTGATGAACGGCTTGAGGGAGGCCCGGATGTGGCGGATCCGGGGTGACCCACCAGGATCAGAGGCGGGAATCAGGAAGGTCTCGTCGACGTGCGAACACACCCGCCGCCCGAACAGTCGCGGTTTGGTCAGCACATCGAACTGGGCCCGGATGTGGTCGCCGTCGACGGTGAACACCGGCGGTGTGCATCGCTCGATCAGTTTGAACTGCGGGCCGTTGTTGAGACTGCGCCGCAGGTGATCTCCGGACCGCCCGGTCTTGAGGCCCATCTCGATGCGGATGCAGTCCGGGTGGAACGGCACGGAGTCGGCCCGGTGGCTGGCCAACGCATCGATATAGGCCTGTGCGGCCGCGATGCGTTCGGCTTCGGTCGCAGGCAAGTCAGATCCGCTCGATGATGGTGCCGGTACTGAGAGCACCACCGGCACACATGGTGATCAGCGCGGTGCTCTTGTCGGTGCGCTCGAGTTCGTGCAGCGCGGTGGTGATCAGTCGGGCGCCGGTGGAACCGACGGGATGTCCGAGCGCGATGGCGCCGCCGTTCACGTTGACCTTGTCCATATTCGCATCGTGCACCTGCGCCCAGGACAGCACCACCGATGCGAAGGCCTCGTTGATTTCGACCAGGTCGATATCGCCGAGCTTCATCCCGGCCTTCTCCAGCACTTTCGCCGTCGACTGCACCGGGCCATCGAGGTGGTAGAAGGTCTCCGAACCGACATTGGCCTGCGCCACGATGCGGGCGCGTGGCTTCAAACCGAGAGCGCGAGCTTTGTCCTCGTCCATCCACAGCACCGCAGCCGCACCGTCGGAGATCTGCGACGACGTCCCCGCGGTGTGGATGGCCCCCTCCATGACCGGCTTCAGCGATGCCAGGCCTTCGGCGGTGGTGTCGCGCAGGCCTTGATCGCGGGTGACGGGAGCCCACTCGTCGGTAGGCCGCTTGTTCTCGTCGAGCACCGGCGCCGAGATCGGGGAGATCTCCCGATCGAAGCGGCCCTCGGCCCAGGCCAGCTTGGCCTTGGCCTGCGAGGCCAGGCCAAATGCGTCGAGATCCGCGCGGGTGATTCCGCGACGTTTGGCGATCCGTTCGGCCGCCTCGAACTGGTTGGGCATGTCGATATCCCAGGACGACGCGCGGATGATGCTGCGGTCGGGCCCGGCATTGGCGCCCAGACCGACCCGGCTCATCGCCTCGATACCGCAGGCGATGCCGATATCGATGGCACCGGCGGCGATCAGACCGGCGACCAGATGGTTGGCCTGCTGCGCGCTGCCGCACTGGCAGTCGATGGTGGTGGCCCCGACATGCTCGGGCAGGCCCGCGGTCAGCCAGCCGACCCGGGTGATGTTGTTGGACTGCTCGCCGAACTGGGTGACGCATCCACCGATGAGCTGCTCGACGTCCCCGGCGTCGATGCCGGCCTTCTCGACCAGAGCCTTCTGCACGGCGCCCAACAACTCGGTCGCATGTAGGCCGGACAACCAGCCGTTGCGCTTGCCGATCGGGCTGCGGGTGGCTTCGACGATGACAGGATTACCCATGCTTGTCAGGCTAGAACACGTTTCATTACTCTGACAAGCGACGATGCCCCCGTGCCTTTTATCTGCGGTGAAGGCATGTTTCAATGGTTCGCAAGTGGCACTAGAAGGAATTGTCTCGGCACCAGCCAGTCGAGCGAGACATGTCCCGAGTTGAGCAAGGAGATCTCCGCATGGCCAGCCCCAACCTGCCCGAAGGCTTCGACCCACTGGACGCGAGCCTGAACCTCGAACGGCTGCCGGTCGAGGAGCTCGCCGAGCTGCGTAAGGCGGAGCCTATCCACTGGGTGGACGTGCCGGGTGGAACCGGCGGCTTCGGCGACAAGGGTTACTGGATCGTCACCCGGCACGCCGATGTCAAAGAGGTCTCCAAGAACAGCGAGGTCTTCGGCAGCTCGCCCGACGGCGCCATCCCGGTCTGGCCGCAGGAGATGACCCGCGACGCCATCGACCTGCAGAAGGCCGTCCTGCTGAACATGGACGCACCGCAGCACACCCGGCTGCGCAAGATCATTTCTCGCGGTTTCACCCCGCGGGCCGTGGGGCGCATCGAAGAGGAGCTGCGCAACCGCGCTCGCGCCATTGCCGAAACCGCGGCGGCCGAAGGTGTCGGTGACTTCGTCGAGCAGGTCGCCAGCGAGCTGCCGCTGCAGGCAATCGCCGGTCTGCTCGGTGTGCCCCAGGAGGACCGCGACAAGCTGTTCCGCTGGTCCAACGAGATGACCGCCGGCGAGGATCCCGAATACGCCGATGTCGATCCGGCGATGTCCTCGTTCGAGCTGATCAGCTATGCGATGCAGATGGCTGCCGAACGGTCGAAGAATCCGACCGAGGACATCGTCACCAAGCTGATCGAGGCCGATATCGACGGTGAGAAACTGTCCGACGACGAGTTCGGTTTCTTCGTCGTCATGCTCGCGGTGGCCGGTAACGAGACCACCCGCAACTCCACCACGCACGGCATGATCGCCTTTGCACAGCACCCCGAGCAATGGGAGCTGTACAAGAAGGAACGGCCCAGCACCGCCGCCGACGAGATCGTGCGTTGGGCCACACCGGTTTCGGCGTTTCAGCGCACCGCGCTGGTCGACACCGAACTGGGCGGGGTGAAGATCAAGAAGGGCGAGCGGGTCGTGCTGTCCTACCGGTCGGCCAACTTCGACGAGGACGTCTTCGAGAACCCGGACGAGTTCAACATCCTTCGTGACCCCAACCCGCATGTCGGCTTCGGCGGTACCGGCGCGCACTTCTGCATCGGGGCCAACCTGGCCCGGATGACCATCAACCTGATCTTCAACGCCATCGCCGACGTGATGCCCGATATCACGCCGGTCGGTGACCCGGAACGGCTGAAGTCCGGCTGGCTCAACGGGATCAAGCACTGGCAGGTCGACTACACCGGCGCGGGCGCCTCGAACTAGGAGTACTCGGGTGGATTTCACACCGAACTTGGAGCAGCAGGCTGTCGCCGATGTGGTGACCTCCGTGTTGGAGCGGGACAACAGTTGGGACGCACTGGTTTCCGGTGGTGTTGCGGCGCTGGCGGTACCGGAACGCCTCGGTGGTGACGGGCTCGGTCTGGCCGAGATCGCCACCGCGCTGACCGAGATCGGTCGGCACGGCACCACCGGGCCTGCCCTGGCCACACTCGGTCTGGGTCTGGTGCCGCTGTTGGAGCTGGCGTCCCCGGAACAACAGGACCATTACCTGTCCGAGGTGGCCAAGGGGGCTCTGCTGTCGGCAGCGCTGAACGAGCCGGGTGCGTCCCTGCCGGACAGTCCGTCGGTGATACTGACCGCGGGGACGTTGAGCGGCACCAAAACCGGTGTGCCCTATGCGGAGAAGGCGCAGTGGCTACTGGTTACCGCGGCCGGTGGCGTCGCGGTGATTGCCCCGGGCACCCCGGGTGTCACAGTCACCAAGACTCCGACCGCCAACGCCACCGACGAGTACGTTGTGGTGTTCGACGACGCGCAGGTCGACGGAGTCCTCGACGGCGCGACGGTCCAACGGGTGAACCAGTTGGCACTGGCCACCACCGGCGCCTTCGCTGCGGGACTGGTCGCCGGCGCGTTGCGGTTGACCGCCGACTACGTCGCGACCCGTGAGCAGTTCGGCCGACCGTTGTCGACCTTCCAGACCGTCGCCGCGCAGCTGTCCGAGATCTACATCGCCGCGCGCACCATCGCTCTGGTGTCGACCTCGGTCATCTACCGGCTCACCGAGGGCCTGGACGCCTCCGACGATCTGGCGCTGCTGGGCTACTGGGTGACCTCGCAGGCGCCACCGGCCATGCGGCTGTGTCATCACCTGCACGGCGGTATGGGTATGGATATCACCTATCCGATGGATCGGTACTTCTCCTCGATCAAGGATCTGACCCGGCTGCTGGGCGGGCCCTCGCATCGGCTCGATCTGGTGGGAGCGTAAATCAGCATGTACATCGAACTGACCCCGGAACAGCGCAAGCTGCAGGACGAACTGCGGGAGTACTTCTCCACCTTGGTCACCGCCGAGGAAGCCGCAGCGATGGAGTCCGATCGCCACAACGAGGCCTACCGCACCGTCATCAAGCGGATGGGCACCGACGGCAAGCTCGGCGTGGGTTGGCCCAAGGAGTACGGCGGTCTGGGCTTCGGCCCGATCGAGCAGCAGATCTTCATCAACGAGGCCAACCGGGCCGACGTGCCACTGCCGATGGTGACCCTGCAGACGGTGGGCCCCACCCTGCAGGTGCACGGCACCGAGGCGCAGAAGAAGAAGTTCCTGCCCGGAATCCTGGCCGGTGAAGTGCATTTCGCGATCGGGTACTCCGAGCCGGAGGCCGGTACCGACCTCGCGTCATTGCGCACCACGGCCGTCAAACATGGTGACGAGTACATCGTCAACGGGCAGAAGATGTGGACCACCGGCGCCCATGACGCCGACTACATCTGGCTGGCCTGCCGCACCGACCCGGAAGCCGCCAAGCACAAGGGCATTTCGATCCTCATCGTCGACACCAAGGATCCCGGCTACTCCTGGACGCCGATCATCCTGTCCGATGGTGCGCACCACACCAACGCCTCGTACTACAACGATGTGCGGGTGCCCGCCGACATGTTGGTCGGCGAGGAACACGGTGGCTGGAAGCTGATCACCACCCAGCTCAACCACGAGCGGGTCGGCCTCGGACCGGCCGGCCGCGTCGCCGGTATCTACGACGAGGTGCGGGAATGGGCCGCCAAGCCCGGTCCCGACGGGGTGGCACCGATCGAGCACGAGGGTGCGCGACGACTGCTGGGCCAGATCAAAGCCATCTGGCGGGTCAACGAGCTGCTCAACTGGCAGGTCGCGGCATCGGGGGAGACCATCGCCGTCGCCGACGCCGCCGCAACCAAAGTCTTTTCCACCGAACGCATTCAGGAGGTCGGGCGCCTCGCGGAGGAGGTCGTGGGACGTTACGGCAACCCCGCCGACCCAGCGACCGGCGCACTGCTGGACTGGTTGGACAAGATGACCAAGCGCAATCTGGTCATCACCTTCGGCGGCGGTGTCAACGAGGTGATGCGCGAGATGATCGCGGCGTCCGGACTCAAGGTGCCGAGGGTCCCCCGATGAGCGCTTGCGCGAAGAGAATTGAGCACAGGTGAACGACCTTCAATCCGGCATCGACCAGATCCTCGCCGGCGGAACCAGCAAGCCGACGATCGCTCGGGATCCGGTGAACCAGCCGATGATCCACCATTGGACCGATGCGATCGGTGACAAGAACCCGATCTATGTCGACGAGGCGGCGGCGCGGGCCGCCGGTCACGTCGGCATCGTCGCGCCTCCGGCCATGATCCAGGTGTGGACCATGATGGGCTTGGGGCGCAGCCGCTCCGATGACGATCCGCTGGGTCTGGCGATGAAGTTGTTCGACGACGCCGGGTATGTCGGTGTGGTTGCGACCAACTGCGATCAGACCTATCACCGCTACCTGAAGCCCGGTGAACAGGTGGTCATGAGCGCCGAGATCGTCGGGATCGTCGGGCCCAAGCAGACCGCACTCGGTGAGGGCTACTTCATCAACCAGAAGATCCGCTGGCACGTGGGCGACGAAGAAGTGGCCGACATGGACTGGCGGATCATGAAATTCCTGCCGGCGGCGCAACAGGAGAAGGACGAAACATCCTCCATCCCAGAGGATCTGGACCCCGACAAGCTGATGCGGCCGTCCTCGTCGCGGGACACCAAGTTCTTCTGGGATGGCATCAACGCACACGAACTGCGGATCCAGTGCCGCCCTGACGGCAGCCTGCAACACCCGCCGGTTCCGGCGGTATGGGCCGACAAAGATGCTGAAGTCGATTATCTCGTCGCCTCCGGTAAGGGCACGGTGTTCAGCTTTGTGGTGCACCACGCGCCGAAGGTGCCCGGGCGCACGCTGCCGTTCGTGATCGCCCTGGTCGAACTCGAGGAGGGTGTCCGGATGCTCGGCGAGCTGCGCGGGGTGGCCGCCGATCAGGTGAAGATCGGAATGCCGGTCAACGCAACGTATATCGACTTCCCCGACAGTGAGATCAGCCCGGCCTGGACGTTGTACGCATGGGAGCCACAAGCATGACCAGCACTGTCGACGTCGGCACAAAGCTGCCCGAACTCAAGATCTACGGTGACCCGACCTTCATCGTGTCCACCGCCATCGCCACCCGTGACTACCAGGACGTGCACCACGATCGGGACAAGGCGCAGGCCAAGGGCTCCAAGGACATCTTCGTCAACATCCTCACCGACACCGGACTGGTCGGGCGGTATGTGACCGACTGGGCGGGGCCGAACGCGATCGTCAAGTCGATCAAGCTCCGACTCGGGGTGCCGTGGTACGCCTACGACACAATCACCTTCACCGGTGAGGTGACCGCGATCGACGATGATGTGCTGACGTTGAAAGTGGTGGGTACCAACAGTCTCGGCGCCCATGTCATCGCGACATCCACCTTGACGCTGGGAGGGGCCGCGTGAGCCTGTCCGGAAAAGCGGCGATCGCCGGTATCGGCGCCACCGACTTCTCGAAGAGTTCCGGTCGCAGTGAGCTGCGGCTGGCGGCCGAGGCTGTACTGGACGCTCTCGACGACGCGGGGTTGTCCCCGGCGGACGTCGACGGCCTGGTGACCTTCACCATGGACTCGAATCTGGAGACCGCGGTCGCGCGGTCCACCGGGATCGGCGAACTGAAGTTCTTCAGCCAGATCGGCTACGGCGGCGGGGCGGCTGCGGCCACCGTGCAGCAGGCCGCGCTGGCGGTCGCCACCGGCGTCGCCGACGTCGTGGTCGCCTACCGGGCCTTCAACGAGCGGTCGGAGTTCCGATTCGGTCAGGTGATGACCGGGCTGACCATCAACGCCGACTCCCGTGGTGTCGAGTACAGCTGGTCCTATCCGCACGGGTTGAGCACCCCGGCCGCCTCGGTGGCGATGATCGCACAGCGGTACATGCACGAATATGGCGCCACGAGTGCCGATTTCGGTGTGGTGTCGGTGGCCGACCGTAAGCATGCCGCCAACAATCCCAAGGCGCACTTCTACGGCAAGCCGATCACCATCGAGGATCACCAGAGTTCACGGTGGATCGCCGAGCCGCTGCGGCTGCTGGACTGCTGCCAGGAGACCGACGGTGGAGTGGCCATCGTGGTGACCACCCCGGAGCGGGCCCGCGACCTCAAGCACCGTCCGGCGGTCATCGAGGCGGCGGCCCAGGGGGCGGGTGTCGACCAGTTCACCATGTACTCCTATTACCGCGATGAGCTCGGACTGCCCGAGATGGGGTTGGTGGGCCGGCAGTTGTGGGAGCAGTCGGGGCTGTCCCCGGCCGATATCCAGACCGCGGTGCTGTATGACCACTTCACGCCGTACACGCTGCTGCAGCTGGAAGAGCTGGGCTTCTGCGGTCGAGGAGAGGCCAAGGACTTCATCGCCGGCGGCGCGATCGAGATCGGTGGCAGGCTGCCTATCAACACCCACGGTGGTCAGCTCGGCGAGGCGTACGTGCACGGCATGAACGGCATCGCCGAGGGTGTCCGACAGCTGCGCGGTACCTCGGTCAACCAGGTCGACAATGTCGAACATGTGCTGGTCACGGCGGGTACTGGGGTTCCGACCTCGGGACTGATCCTGGGCTGAGTTTGGTGTGCTGTCCCCGGTAGGGGCACGGTAACCTCGAGTGCATGGGGATCCAGCCTGATGTGAGCCCATACGGGGGGCAGACGGTGACCGGCCCGGGGTGGCCGAACGTCGACGAGAACGCATTGGCCGCGGCCGCCGCGCAGTACGAGGCGCTGGCGGCCAAGATCGGCGGCACGGTGGTGCCGCAGCAGCAGGGCCAGCTGACGAAGATGGGCGCCGACTGGGAGGGCGTCGCCTTCATGTCGGCTGCCGGCGAAGCCAGTTCCATCATCGGCGGGCACGAGGCCAACGCCGCCCAGGCCGCGGCCATTGCGGCCAAGCTGCGCACCATGGAGGCCGCCGTCATCCAGACCAAGACGATGGCCAATATCGTGGCCCAGGAAACCCAGGCCGAATGCATGGCACTGCAGTCGATGCCCTACAGCAACACCCAGGCCCTGGTGCAGAGCCGGATCATGATGGGGCTGTCGCAGAACACCGCCACCGTCACCGGGAACGCATCCTCGATGGCCAACACCATCGGCGCGCCGGCCAGCACTCCCACCACGGGGGCGCCGCCGGTCGGTGCACAGCAGGTATCCCAAGCCGACCCCAGTCAAGCCATGCAGATGCTGGGCCAGATGGCCGGCCTCGTCGGCCAACTGCCCCAGATGCTCGGCCAGGCGATGGGCCAGGTGACCCAGGCGCCGCAGCAGCTGATGCAGACCGTCGGTCAACCGCTGCAGCAGCTCACCTCGATGTTGGGCGGCGGTGGCGGTTCAGGCATGGGTGCCGGGGGTGTATCGCCGTTCTCGGCGTTCTCGAACCATCCGCTCGCCGGTGGCGGGGGCGCGGCGGCCGGCGCGGGCATGATGCGGGCCGCCTCGTTGCCCGGTGGTGGTGGCGGTTCGGCCCAGTCCCCGTTGATGGCCAGCCTGGTCGGCACCCTGCCGGTGTCCGTCGCGCCGTCGGGCGCCAATGCCGGCGGCGGCGCGCTCGGTGGATTGGCGCCGGTCGCCGCCGGTGGCGGAATGGGTGGTGGCATGGGCGCACCCATGATGGGCCAACGTGGCGGTAGCGGCGGAAACAAAACCGGGCTGGCGCTACCCGAATCGCTGGATTACGACCTGGCCGAAGACGACGTCGACGAGGACTGGTGACGATGAGCCTGATGCGCAAACCCGAAAACATCAACTGGACCGCAGCTTCCGTCGAGTTGCCCCCGATGCCGGTGATCCCGCCCGGTGCCGATGCGATGAGCATGACCATCGCCGCGGTACTGCCGATGCTGGAGGCGTCCCTCACCACCAATGTGACTTCCCTTGCAGCCAAGGAGAATACGTTCTCGGGCAAGGTGGGCGCGGCGCAAAGCCAGTACAACACCGGCGACGAGACCGGTGGGCAGTCGGTCGGTCAGGTGGGCGGCATGTTGGGCCAGCTCGGGCAGTTGGCCCAGATGCCGCAGCAGGCCGCGAGCAGCCTCGGCGGTGGCGGCCAGGGCGGCGGGCAGGGTGGTTTCGGTCAGCTGATGCAACAGGCCATGCAGGCCGCGCAGGGTGCGGTGCAGCAGGGCACCCAGGCCGCCCAACAGGGACAGGGGCAGGGCGGTCCCGCCGGTGGTCCGCCGCCGGGAGCACCGGCAGCTCCCGGGGCTCTGACACCCGAACAACGCGAGCAGCAGCAAAACGAGCGTGAGCAGCAGCAGGATGACCGCGAGGACCAGCTGAACGAGCGCGCGGCCGGGCAGGATGCCCGCGAGCATCTGCAGAATGAGCGTGAGTCGGCTTTGGATGCGCGGGACTCGGCCGCCGCGGGACCGAGCGCGGGTGGATTCACCGCCGGCCCGGCTCCCATCGCGCCGCCGCACGGTCCGTCGAGAGCGACCGACGGGGGCGATCTGTCTCGTCGGGTTTAGTGCTGCTCAACCCCGTCGACTACTTCGGATTGAGGATCGCGGTGGTGTCGGATCCGGAGACCACCGCCTGCGCGAGGTCGGCCAGCCGGGTATTGGTCCGTCTGGCGTGTCCACGCAGCAGGGCAAAGGCCCGGTCGACGTCGATCGACCCGTGGGCGGCCAGGAATCCTTTGGCCTGTTCGATCACCGTGCGTGAGTCCAGTGCGATCTGCAGTTGTTGATTCGACTGCTGCAGTTGATTCGCGACCCGCTGGTGCAGAATCCCGATGGTGGCGACGTCGGCCAGCGATCGCACGATGGCCATGTCCGCATCGGCCATCCGGCCGGCCTCGCGACGCAGCAGGTACAACGCCCCGACCCGGTCCGACCGTAATGTCATCGGCAGCACCAGCAGGGACAAAAAGCCGTGGCCGACCGCGGTACGGGCGAGTTGTTCCCATGGCTGATGGTCGGCCCGAAGGTCCTCGTTGACGACGGCGGCGCCGGTGCGGTACGCGCGCTCACACGGACCATCATCGCTACGCAGAATATCCAGTTCGCGAAGTTGTGCACCGCTGGAGGCCAGCTTGCCCAATCTGCCCTGGGGGTCCGCGAGCGCAACTCCAGCCGCGTCGACGGCATGCAGAACCGTAGCGCTCTCGACAAGTTGCTGTGCCAGTGCGGTGATATCGAAGTCGGCAACCAAGGTGTCTGCCAACCCCACAAACGCAAACGCCAGCCCGTTGTAGCGATTCATCGGAGCCCCCTGTCGTCATTTTGCCACAGTCGGGTGTTGCTGAGACCGGGAAAAACGGATTGCTGCGCAGTTTGGCCGTGGTGCCAGGGACTGTTGGACTGCGCAGGTAGAAGCGGGAGATCGCATCGACGCGCAGCCGTAGCTGTGGTCGCCACGGTGCAGGAATAACGTTTCCGGCGGGGCTGACAGTCGCGCTCGACATGCGGCTGCGCAGCGCCCGATTCAGTTGCCAGAACAGCGTTGCCGGGAGCTTTGCCCCTGTGAATCCGTTTGTGGCAAATTTTTTTGCGTTCGCCACAATCGCCGCTCTGGGGTTGCGAAAGCCTTGCGAACTTGCGAGCCGGTCAATTAATCTCGGAGCCACCTCGCCGCCCCAGTCCCTGGTTGCGTGGGTGTCAGAGAAGATGCGCGGGATGTCAGAGCGGTCGGGGGACCGCATCAACCGATCTGAGCCGTTCGCGAGGCTCAGGTTATCCGGGCATCTATGGGGGAGGCCGCGTCAGCGGCCCATGTCGTGGATGGGGCGTGCACAATGAAAGCTTTTGGTTCAGTGGCACCGGTCTTGATTCCGTCGTACCTTCCGGCGACGACGGTGGCCGGACCGGCACACCGGATATCGGCGGTGTCGAGCAGTGAGTCAGACCGGCGGCCGATGCATCCGGCACCGGAATCGGAACGCGCGTGCGATGCCGCAATCCTGATGGTCGACGACTGTGTCCTCTACCGGGACAGCATTGCCGCGGGTTTGGCGGCCGCCGGTATGCGGCCGACGGGGTGCGCCCGGGACCTGGACACGATGCTCACCGCAATCGAGGACCATGCGCCGGAGCTCCTGTTGTTGAACATCAGGATGCGGCAGAGCGCGTCACTGCTACGCGCCGCGCTGGCCACCAACCCGGCCATCCGCGTGATCGTCCTGGGCATTTCCGAGGATGATGAGGCCGAGGTGATCGCGTGTGCCGAGGCCGGCGTCGCCGGATACCACACTCGCACAGAGTCATTGGATGATCTTGTGCTGCTCGTGAAGAAGGTCGTGGCCGGCGAGACGTTCTGCTCTCCACTGGTGTCGGCGATGCTGCTCCGGAGATTGTCGACGCTGGCCTCGCGGCAGACCGCGGTACCGGACGAGCCGGTCCTGACTGTTCGCGAGGCCCAGATCCTCGAGCTACTCCGGCTGGGGCTCAGTAACCGCGACATCGCCGGGGAACTGTGTATCGCGGTTCACACCGTGAAGAACCACGTGCACAGCTTGCTCGCGAAGCTCGGCGTTCGCACCCGGGCTCAGGCTGTCGCGTTGGCACCGCCGCAGAGCGCACTGCAGTCGTCCTGAGGATCTAGATCCGGGGTTGGTCAGAAATGAGTCCGCAGGTCTATGTACGGACGGCCCACCCGAAGTGATAGTTGAGCCGTAGCCACCGTCCTATTGACCTGACCGGTCGAGATCACAGTGGCGGCGAAACAGATTTTGGCCGACTCATTTCGGAGCGTGCCGATCGAGGCAAGGCGCGCCGAATGCGCCAAATCCGCGAGGTTGCAGTCCGACTGGTGGGGGCAGGCATCATTGATACTTACGAAGCCGGCCGGCACCTGGCGAGAGACGGCCATCCGTTTCCACGTCCAAAGGCGGACCTCCGAACGCCTTCGTCGGTTGATGCTCGCGCCCCTCAGTTCGTACCGCGACGAGAGATACTCGGTCTGTTGCAAACCGTGACCCTCCTGATCGTCGACGATTGCACGCTGCATCGGGAGAACCTCAGTACCGCTCTCACCCTGACCGGAGCCAAAACCCCGTCGTTGGCCTGGGATCTACGCTCGCTGGTCAGGGCGATGGATGAGATCGAACCGGACATTCTGCTGCTGAACATCACCACCCGCGACTGCGTGGAACTTCTGAAATCAGCCACCGACATCGTCCCCGGGCTCCGCACGATCGTGATGGGCGTATCGGAAGACGATGAGGCGCGCATCATCTCCTGTGCCGAGATAGGTGTGGCTGACTATCACATGCGCTCGGATTCATTCGACGGTCTGTTGAGAATGATCCAGAGAGTTGCTGACGGTGAGATATTCTGCACCCCAGCAGTATCAGCGATGTTGCTGCGACGGCTGTCGGCGCTCGCAGACGGCGGCCAATCCTCGACCATCAATGCGGCCCTCACCACTCGCGAGACCCAGATCCTGAAGATGCTGGAGCTGGGTAGTTCGAACCAGGAAATCGCCGAGCAACTGTCGATCACGGTCCACACCGTGAAGAATCATGTCCACAGCCTGCTCACCAAACTGAGGGTCGGAACCCGGGCCGAGGCAGCCGCGATGTCGCGCGGGCTGAAGCGTCGATAGTCCTGATCGAGCGAACTAGTTCGTGACCCCGCCAAAGTTGGTCCCGATGGTCCATATACGTCGATGCCGGTTGCCTCGATAGTGATGGGGTGCACCAAGGATTAGCTCGACCGCCGCGTCCAGCGAAGCTGCCAAGTGCGGCTGTCTTCGCCGCGGTCGGCCTCGCCGTATCTCGGGCGGCCGGCTGATGTGCGGCATCATCGCGTGCCGAACCCACGCCCCGGCAGTGGATTACCTTCTCGTGGGCCTGAAGCGGCTGGAGTACCGAGGGTATGACTCCGCCGGTGTCGCCATTCAGACCGCCGACGGTCGCGTGGTGCGACTTCGCCGAGCCGGCCGTATCCACGTCCTTGAGGAAGCGGTGCGTTTACACGCCGGTGCGGAGTTCAACGGCTCCGGGATCGGACACACCCGGTGGGCTACCCACGGTGTCGCATCGGAGGCCAATGCCCACCCGCATACCGATTGCACCGGTCGAATCAGTGTCGTGCACAACGGCATCATCGAGAACGCTGATCGACTCCGGCGTGAGCTCGCGGCGGCGGGGCACCGATTCACATCTGACGTCGACACGGAGGTCCTGTGCCACCTGATCGAAGCCCGAATGCTGCAGACTGCGGATCTGGTCGACGCGGTACGCGCCGCACTGGAAACGGTCGAGGGCGGATGGGGCATAGCGGTTCTCGAGGAGGGGACCGGGCGTATCGTGGTCGCGGCCAACCGGTCGCCATTGCTGGTCGGCTGGACTTCGGCAGGGGCATTCGCTGCCAGCGACATCGCCGCGATCGCCGACTGGGTGCCGGAGTTCCGGGCACTCGATGATGGCGAAGTCCTCGAACTGGCCCGTGACCGACGGTCCGGCTCTTCAGTTGACGAGCCGGTGCTCATTCAGCACTGCTGGCGCAACCAGGACGCAGACCTGCAGGGGCATACCGACTTCATGGCCAAGGAGATCGAGGAACAACCAGCAGCGGCAAGCAGATTGCTCGATACCATCGGCGGCGGCATTTCGAACGGGGAGCTGTGGCGCGAACTCGGGCTGGGAGAGCTCAACAGTCTCCAGATAATCGGCTGTGGCACATCCCTCAACGCCGGCAGGGTGATCCGGCACGTGGCGGCCGTTCTGGGCGGGCTTCCCGTCACCATAACGGTGGCCAGCGAGGTTGGTGCCACCGTCGTCCACCCTGGCACACATCGCTTGGCGATCAGCCAGTCCGGGGAAACCGCGGATGTGCTCACCGCGTTGGTCTCGGTACCGCCCGACGTCCCGCTGGTGACAATCACCAATAACACGCATTCGACATTGGCTCGGCGCGCAAACGCTGTGCTGAATTGCTCCGCGGGACCGGAGATCGGGGTTGCGGCAACCAAGACGTTCGTGAATCAGGTCATTTGCGGCGTCGCCTTGACGATCTCCGCATTGGTGGCCGGCGACCGACTGTCTCCGGCCCAAGGGCGTGCGCTCGGCGCAGAAGTACACCGGATACCGGATCGGCTTACCGCTGCCATAGCGACCGCCAAGACGCTTGTGCCGCAGATAGCGAGCCAACTGGCGGGGGCGAGTGGGTTCATCTACATGGCACGAGGTTCCGGGCTTCCATATGCCGCCGAGGGCGCATTGAAGATGAAGGAGCTCAGCTACCGATGGTCAGATTACTATCCCGCGGGGGAGTTGAAGCACGGACCACTGGCCCTTATCGATGACGGTACGCCGGTCATAGTGGTGGACAACGGCGAGCCCAAACTGGCAGGCAATATCTCCGAGGTTCGTGCCCGCGGCGGACGGATTGTCAGAATCGGGTCGAACGGCAGCACGCTCCCGGTACTCGATGCGGCCGTTCAACCTTGGGGTCCACTGGAAAGCGTAGTCGCGTTGCAGATGCTCGCCAGGGCGGTGGCGCTCGAACTGGAACGCGATGTGGACAAGCCTCGCAACCTCGCCAAGGCGGTGACCGTGGAATGAGCGCTGGGTAACGACGGCGAACCATCCCCCGAACTTTCTCGCCGAAGGCATGGCGGCGCAGCACCTAACCGGCACCTAAGCCGGCCCAGATGTGCGGCATGCCCGCACATCCACGCAGGAGGCAGTGGGAGGTGAGCGGACATGTGGAGGGCCGACGACAAACACTCCGGTGCGGACACCGGTGCGGGTGCGTGGGAGCGCACCGACCCGAACGCTATGGGACACGGCCGGTTCAACGGTTTGTCGAGACGGGCTATGCCGACGAGAGATGTGCCCAACGGACACAACGGGTTGCAGAATGTGAAACGGGTACCGGTTCCGGAGTCCGCCGTCGGGCACACGGCGTGGAGTCCCTTTACACAGCCGACCTTGCTGATTGTCGATGACCACACGCTGCATCGCCAGAGCCTGACCGCGGTCCTTGCGTCAGGCGGCGCCGCGACCGCGTCGGCGTGGAACCTGCACTCGCTGTTGACCGCACTGACCATGAACCCACCGGATCTCGTGCTGTTGAACATGGACACCCGAGACAGCGGTCGGTTGCTGCACGCGGCGCTCGAGATCTGCCCACAGGCGAGAATAATCGTCTTGGGGGTGGCGGAGGACGACGAGGCCAGGATCATCGAATGTGCAGAGGCCGGAGTTGCCGGCTATCACCTTCGCACCGAATCGCTCGACGACCTGATGTCTCTGGTCCACAAAGTCGCGAAGGGCGAATGGACATGCGCACCCGCCATCTCAGCAACGCTGCTGCGTAGGTTGTCCACCCTGGCTGCCGAGAACCAGTCATCAATCCAACGACCAGTTCTCACCCGCCGAGAGGCCCAGATCCTTCGATTGCTCGAAATGGGCCTTTCCAATCGCGAGATTGCTGCAGATCTGCGGATCGCCATCCACACGGTGAAGAACCACGTGCACAGCGTGTTGAAGAAACTGGGCGTCAGCACCCGAATCGAGGCGGCGGCGCAATTTCGAACGGTGAGCATCAGGCAGCAGGGCCCGGAGATCTGAATCCCGGACCGGGTTGAATTCGCTCCATTGGCCCATGTACCCACGATTGGATCTGGCCGATAGTTGGCTAATGATCTGGGGGAAAGCATCTTTCGTTGAGAGCATGACACCGTGCCGTGAGGTGGTTACAGCCGCGCAGGTGACGAGTGAAGGCACAGCGACAGCGAGGAAGTTGCCGCAACACCGCGGCGGTACGGGTGTCGGCGGGGTGTGCCAGAAGCCGAGCATCTCGAAGAAAAGGCAGCGGTGCGAGCGGGAGCGCAGTTTGCGGGATGGGCAGGCATGGTCATGACAACGGCGAACTCTGGATCGGCCGATCGAGCCGCACCTGCCGATGACGACGGAAACATCACCGTCACCACCGAGCAGGTCGCCGCGGTTGTCGCCGGCATTCCCCAGATCGGCGCGGCCTGCGATGCGCTGAGGAGTGCCGGGCGGCGCGCCACCATTGCGGGGAACCGAATCTCCGTCGACGACCGGGTGTACGCCCAGTTCGTATGTGCCAACGTGGGGATGTACGGCCGGACCAACGCTACGTGGTTGATCTACCACGCAGCCGGCACACCACCGGTGTGGATTGTCGGTGCCGAACCGCTCGTGAGTCTGGCCCGATGACCGTCCAGCAGAGCGGCGGCGCACCGGGGCCATTGCTGTCGCTGGCACCCGAACCGGCCGACCTTGCCGAGAGTATCGAGGCGAAAACAGAAGCAGTAGAACCGATACAGTCGTCGGTCAGGGCGGTTGAGCGCGACCGGTGGCAACGTCGATACAGCGCCAACCTGCTCATCACAGATTCCCTTGTGGTCGTTGGTGCGGTGCTGATGAGCCAGTACTTGCGGTTCGGAAGCACACTGGCCGCAGAGAGCCGCAACGATCTCATAGCGACGCTCTGCTCCGCGGTCCTCGCGATCATCTGGCTGGCTGCTCTGTCCGGGCTCCGAACGAGGTCACCGAAGTACATCGGATCTGGCATCGAGGAGTACCGGCGGGTCGTGACTGCCTCGTTCTGGACGTTCGGCACGATCGCCATGGCAGAGTTGCTCCTGAAACTGGAGGTGTCGCGAGGCTACCTGGCCGTTGCATTGCCCATCGGTATGGTGGGCCTGCTGGCCGGACGCTTCGGCTGGCGACGGTACATTCTGCGGCAGCGTTCTAAAGGTGGATACCGCACAGCGGTTTTGGCAGTTGGTCACCGAGAAGCCGTGGTGGATCTGGCAACCGAACTCACCGCCAACGTGGCGAACGGCTATACGGTCGTTGGAATCGGGATACCCGGATACGGTGCGCCGACCGGCGAGTACCTCACGATCAATGGTCAACGGATCCCCGTCGTCGGCGGTGAAGGGTACGTCCTGCAGGCTGTCGGCAGCTGTGGAGCCGACACAGTCGCGATCGCCGGCACCGAGCATTTTGGAGTCAGAGGAATTCGGCGTCTGCTTTGGGACCTCGAGCCCCTTGACGTCGAACTCGTTGTCGCACCGGGAGTAATGGACGTCGCGCGCTCCAGGCTGGTGATGCGGCCGGTCGACGGTCTTGCATTGCTCCACATCGACAAACCGCAGTATCGAGGCGCGAAGCGAGTTCAGAAACGGACGTTCGACTTCCTCTTCGCGGGTGCGGCGCTGATCGCCACGCTGCCCATCTGGGTTGTCGTGGCTCTGGCCATCAAGCTGACGAGCAGGGGGCCGATCTTCTACTCATCGGAGCGCATCGGTATCGAGGGCAAGCCGTTCTCGATGCTGAAGTTCAGAACCATGGTGGATGGCGCCGACAAGCAGGTGGTGCAACTTCTCCAGGCCAATGAGTGCGATGGCCTGATGTTCAAGGTCAGGAATGACCCACGAATTACGCCGGTAGGACGGTTCCTGCGCCGCTTCAGCATCGACGAACTGCCGCAGTTCCTGAACGTCCTCACGCAGGACATGAGTGTCGTGGGTCCTCGGCCTCCGTTACGGCGGGAGGTCGAATGCTACGACGACGACGTCCAGCGCAGGCTACTCGTCAAGCCGGGCGTGACGGGACTCTGGCAGGTGAGTGGACGATCAGATCTGCCGTGGGACAAAGCCGTTCGACTCGATCTCTCTTACGTCGACAACTGGTCGATGGTGGGAGACATTCTGATCGTCGCCAAGACAGTGCAGGCCGTGTTGCGCCGCACCGGTGCCTACTGATCCCCATCGGCCACGAGAAACAGGAGACCAAATCATGCGAGCACTCGTCACCGGCGCCGCCGGGTTCATCGGTTCAACACTGGTGGACAGGCTGTTGAAAGAAGGCCACAGCGTCGTGGCAATCGATGACCTGAGCACGGGGGTCCTGGCCAATCTGGACGAGGCCAGCAACCACCAACGGGCACGTCGTGGGCGCTTCACGTTCTTGCAAGCCGATATACGAGCCCCAGAGCTGAGGGACATCGTGGCGGGTTCGAATCCGGATGTGGTATTTCACCTCGCTGCGCAGGTCAATCTGCGTGCCTCGGTGACCGATCCGATGTTCGATGCGCAAACCAACGTGCTCGGCACCATCAACGTACTGGAGGCCGTGCGCCAGTCGGATGCTCGACGTGTCGTCTACGCCGCGTCGGGTGGGTCGCGTTATGGAACACCAGATTCTCTTCCCGCAGATGAATCCGTCCGGGTTGACCCGATCTCACCGTATGCGGTGGCCAAATTGGCCGGCGAGATGTATCTGCGTGCCTACGCCGAGATGTATGGGATCTGGCCGATCTGTCTGGCGCTGGCGAACGTATACGGCCCACGTCAGAATCCGCGCGGTGAAGCGGGTGTCATCACGGTGTTCGGGAGTGCGATGATCGCCAATCGAACTGCCACGGTGTTCGGAAATGGCTCTGCTGCACGCGATTACGTCTATGTCGATGATGTCGTCGAAGCCTTCGTGCGGGCCGCTCAGACTCCCGACGGAACTGTTGGCACCTACAACATCGGCACGGGACAACAAACCACGGTGATCGAGGTGCACCGGCTCATCGCCGAAGTCCTCGGGAAGTCGACTCCGCCGTGCTTCGTGGAGAAACGGAGTGGCGAGTTGCAGGCGATTGCCCTGGATGCAACGAAGGCGCTGACCGAACTCGGCTGGGCTCCTGGTGTGGACCTCTCCGATGGGATCGCACGCACGGTTCAGTGGCTCCGTTCCGTTCTGGAGGCCGAATCCGACGAGCTGATCGGCGCGTGATGGGGACGCAGGACGGCTCTCATGCGGCGGGTGCGAACTCGGACGAATCAGATTGGGGGAGAGCGTGAAATCTCGTTTGAGCTACCGTATCGACCAGGTGAGGCGCCGATGGTGGCTGGTCTTGGCAGTCGCTGTGCTGGCCACCTATGCGGCGGCGCTGCCGATCTTGCAGATGCAGCCGACCTACGTCGCCAGGGCGCTGTTGATTCAGTCCACACCCGGACTGGCTCCCGAGCAGGATGCGGCGATGTCCATCGGATACGCGACGGTGTTCAACGACCCGGCGACGATCGGCCGGTTGAAGGAGGCGACGAAGACTCCTGAGGCGGTCACCTTCGAAGCCAGGTCAATCGCAACCAGCCCCATCCTCGCTATCGAGGCGACGGCAGACAGTCCGCAAGTGGCCCAGGATGCGGCACAGAACGTGGCTGCGGCGTTCCGAACGGACATCGGCGCGCAACGACAGGCGGCGTCTCAGAAGTTGATAGCGAGCACGGAGCGAGAGCTCGAGTCGTTGGTCGCTCGGCCCAGTCCAGATGGTCAGCTGAACCCGATGGTGCCGGTGGTGCAGACGCGTCTGGATGCCATCAGGGCCGAATCAGCCAATCATCTGCAGGAACTTCAACTACGGGCCGGCGTAACGAAGATCGAACCCGACATCGTGTTCGGCTTGGCAACGCGGGCCGCAGGTGGCGTGCTCCTGGGAATCCTCGCGGCCCTCGGGCTCGCGGCGTTGTCCTCACGCATCGTCGTCTCGGCGGACCTGCGGGACAAGACCGGCATCGAACCCGCGATCGAGATACCTGGTAAGGGGTCGGAGAAGACGGCGAAACTACGCGAAGACAGGTTGCGCACGCTCACGAACCTCATCAGCTTTCACGACCTGCCGAAGTCCACCGTTGTCGCCCTGACCGATTGTCGCGGATCCCGGGCGGCACAAGAACTGTCCGAGGCGGTGGCAAATATATCGGGGCAGCAAGGACGTCGAACCGTGCTCGTATATGCGAACGGTGACGACTCGCAGCCGACGGACAGCGTCGGCTTCAATGACGTGCTGCTCGACAGCAACGGGGTGCAGAATGCGCTCAAGGACTGCGCAATCGAGTCGCTGAAGACGCTGCCGGCTGGTTCGTGTGTTGCTGATCGCTACACACTCATGGGCCGTGAACGTATCGATGCGGTACTTGACGAACTGCGTATCGGAGCCGACACCATAGTGATCGCCGCGCCGTCGATCAGCGACAGCATCGAATCGCAGATGATCTGCGCAGCAGCGGACTTCACCGTGCTCGTTGTGGCGAGGGGATCGTCGCACGCGGGCGACGTCACCTCCGCGGTAGGAGCACTCGCCGAGGCGCGCGCGGTACTGCTCGGCACAGTGCTGACCGACGGCCGACGAGGCGAACCGTAGATGACCGCGACAAATGCGGTGTCGCATCCCGCCGAGGTGGTCGAATGATACTGTTCGCCTTGGCGATCGCTTTGGTGATCGGGTTCTACGCGCTGCGGAGCCCGGTGTTCGCCACCATCGTCGTCCTGGCAGCTATCTGTCTGCGCCAGGTGTTGAACTCGGCGGTCCAGACGCCGGTCGAACTCTGGTGGGTCGGGTTCGCCCTGCTGCTCACCGCGACCGTGTTGTGGCTGGACCGGACATCGGTGCGAGTGCGTAGCATCGGCCCCGTCGAATGGGCCATGGCCGCGTACTTGCTGTGGAACTTCTACTCGATGGTGGCGCCCCACAAGTACCCCGCGATCGATGTGCTGACCGGGGAGCCGCTTCCGGTCACCCGGTTCATCGTGATCGGGACGATGCTGCCGTTCGTCTTCTATTTCATTGGGCGCCAAACCTTCGACCGTCCCGCAGCAGTACGGGCAATGCTCTGGTTCATCGTGGCATTCGCGGCCTATTCGTCGGTTGTCAGCATCATGCCGTTCATCGGCCTCAGCGACTTCGTATGGCCCCGGTACATCGTCCTCAGCGACCCGGGCGCGTGGGCCGGCCGGGCACTCGGGATCTTCGTTCAGCCAGTCGTCAACGGAATGGTCCTCACACTCGGCTTGGCCATTGCGATGTTCTTCGCAAGTCGTCGCAGCGAACCCGCATGGTGTCGCATCCTGGCGTTCGTCACCGCGGCTGCCTGCGGCTGGGCAATCTATCTGACGCACACACGAGCGGCCTGGTTGAGCGCCGTGGTGGTGCTGGTCATCGGCGCGCTCATGGCGACGAGGCACCGCAGAGGCTTCGTCGGGGCGCTCAGCATGGTGGCGATGGGGGTGGTAGCCAACTGGTCGACGTTCACCAGTGCCGACCGGGAAGCGGGTGGCGTCGGGTCGGCAAGTGAGGTCGAAGATCGGCTGAACACCATTCAGACGTCGTTGTGGGCCTTTGCCGAGAAGCCGGTCGAGGGATGGGGAATCGCGCGGTTCCAGGCGGTGAACTTGTACCACCACCAACAGTGGTCTGCCGAAACCCCGTGGGTTCGCGGGCTCGGTGAGGTCTCACACGAGAACGAGCTCGGCATCCTCGCGGAGCTGGGGTTGATCGGATTCGCGGGATGGGTGTGTGTCCTCGCGCTGATCGCGTATCGCCTGTGGAAGGCGTACCGCGAGTCGTCCGAGGAGGATCTGTGTGGCAAACCCCTTGTGGTGATGGCGATCATGGCCTTCGGTGTATTGATCTTCACCGGTTTCACAGTCGACCTGCGCTTCTTCGACTTCCCGACGGCGGTGACATTCTTGCTGGCCGGCATGGCGGTTGGCTGGTCGGAGCGTGCCGAGCGACCGATTCTCGCCGAGGCCGGCAGCAGTTCGCCGGGAAAGTTGGTGCACCATGGGTGAGCAGCGAGCACTCTGGGTGTCCACGAGCATCGATACCCGAGGCGGCATCGCATCCTATGTCCGGGCCATGCAGCAGACGCCGCTGTGGCGCGAGTGGAACATTCGGCACATCGCCACCCACCGGGATGGCTCCACCATGCAGAAGGTCACTGCATTCGCGATCGGCACCGTGCAGTTCCTGATCGAGCTGATCCGATTCCGCCCCGACGTCATCCATCTGCACGCCAGTACACGCGGCAGCTTCGTGCGTAAGGCGATTCTGTTCTGGATGAGCAGACCCACGCGGGTGCCCATCGTCATCCACATGCACGGATCTGGATTTCAGGGGGACTACGAGAACTCGCCCCGCGTGGTGCAGGCGATTGTCCGCGCGACACTCGGGCGTGCCGATGCCTTCGTCACGCTGGGCGAATTATGGGCCGATCGGATGCGGCAGATCGCACCGGAGTCACGAATAGTCGCTATTCCCAACGGAGTACAACTCGGACGCCAAGTGGATCAGCCGGCACCGGACGCGCCGACCCATGTCGTCTTTCTCGGTCGCATCGGCACGCACAAGGGCACATACAACCTACTCGACGCTTGGGCCAAGCTGGCATGCGAACCGGGATTCAGCATGGTCGACAGATGTACCGCGAGGTTGACGATTGCCGGTGACGGCGACGTCGAACGGGCACGCAAGCGAATTCGGGAACTGAGTCTCGAACGCAGCGTCGAGATACACGAATGGCTCTCGGAGAAACAGGTCGGCGAACTGCTGGACAGCGCGCAGGTGTTGGTGCTGCCGTCCCGAAACGAGGGGCAGCCGATGGCCGTGTTGGAAGCGATGGCACGGGGTTTGTGCGTGATCGCCACGGCGGTAGGGGGATTGCCGGAGATGATCGGCGACGGATGTGGTGTCACGATTCCGCCCGAGGACCCTGAGGCGATCACGGCAGCACTTCGCGAGGTGCTCGCTGATACTGAGTTTCGTACCAGATGCGGGTCCGCCGCCCACGCCCGTGTCCAAGCGGTGTTCGACACCCGGACAATCGCTCGCAGGCTCGACGCGCTATACCGCGAGGTGTGCGCATGAGCGGGCGACCGATCCGTTTGCTTTTCGTGGTGCCGCACCTGGCGGCCGGTGGTGCCGAGCGGCACGTGAGCACGCTGTTACCACGATTGGACCCGTCGCGCTTCATACCGTCGGTTGTCTGTATTGGTTGGGATGGTGAGCTTTTCGCCGATGTGAGCGCAGCAGGCATCGACGCCAGGGCGCTCTGGATGCCAAAGAGGCAGGCGCCGCGTGCCTTACGTGAACTGATCTCGATCATGCGGCGCGAACGACCGGACGTCGTGATGGTGGCCGGCCGCAACGCGGAGATCCTCGGCCGCGTCGCTGCCCGCATCGCCGGTGTGGACCACACGATCGTGTGGTTGCACAACGCCACGGAGATCCTGTCACGGGGCCCGCTGATCAGGACACTGGACCGTTGGATGATCCGCTGGACAAGCGCCTATTTCGGAGTCGCCGATGTTCAGCGGCCGTTCATGGTGCGCGAACGCCACTATCCCGATCAGAAGATCCGGATCATCCACAACGGCGTTGATGCGGCGTTGTTCGACGTCACGACGCACCGAGATGTGCTGGCCGAATTCGGATTACCCGAGGCCGGACCGGTGGTCGGCATTCTGGGAGCACTCCGCTGGGAGAAGGATCACGAGACGTTCCTTCGGGCGGCCCACATCGTGCTGGATCAGATGCCCTCGGCGAAGTTCCTGGTTGTCGGCGACGGTCCATGCCGCGGTCAACTGGAGAGGCTGTGCCGTGAACTCGGGATCACGGAGAACGTCCGCTTTACCGGAATGCGCAGTGACGTATCCCGCTTGCTCTGTGCCATGGACGTTTTTGCGATGACCTCGGTAACGGAGTGCTTTCCCATGGCGTTGCTCGAGGCAATGGCCTGCGCGCGTCCGGTGGTCTGCACAGCGGTCGGTGGAATCAACGAGATCGTCGACGACGGGCGGACTGGCTACCTGGTACCACCCAAGGACCCGGCTCAGATCGCGGCCAGGGTGGTGCACCTCCTGTCGGACCCGCAGGCGGCACGGTCCATGGGGTTTGCTGGGCGCTGTCGCGTCGAGTCGGAGTTCGGTCTGGACCGCAGTGTCGAAGGAGCACAGCTCGCGATCGAGGAAACGGTTGTAGTCAGATGATTATCGGTTATGGGGGATGTACGCAATGAAGCGACACATATTGATGCTCGTCGAGAACCTGCCGGTGCCGTTCGACCGTCGAGTGTGGCAGGAGGCCCTGGCGCTTGTCCGCAGCGGGTTTGCCGTCACCGTGATCTGTCCGGCCGGTACCGAACAGGATACCGAGAGGGAGGTCGAGATCGACGGTGTCCGAATTCTGCGCTATCCACTGCGACCGGCGACAGGAGGGCCTGCCGAGTACCTTCGCGAGTACAGTCTTGCGCTCTGGTACACGCTGCGGCTGGCGCTCAAGGTACGTCGGCAAGGCCGCATCGATGTTGTGCACGCGTGCAATCCGCCGGATCTTCTCTTCCTGATCGCCTTGCTGCTGCGGCCCGGTGGAACGCGATTTGTCTTCGACCACCACGATCTGGTGCCCGAGCTGTTCCTGTCACGCTTTCCCCATGGCGGTCGACTTCTTTATCGGCTGACCAGGTTCACCGAACGACTGACCTTCGCTGCGGCCGACGCCGTGATCTCGACGAACGAAAGCTATCGGCGGGTGGCGATAGAGCGGGGCGGAATGTCACCCGAGAAGGTGACGGTGGTGCGCAGCGCGCCAGACCTCGGTCGGTTCACCGTACGGCCACCTGACACGAGCCTGCGCCGGGACAAACGGTTTCTTCTCGCCTACCTGGGTGTGATGGGACCGCAGGACGGCGTCGACTACGCATTGCGATCGGTGAAGTTGCTGCGTGAACACCTCGGACGGCACGACTTCCACGCTGTCTTCATGGGCGCGGGCGATACGTTCGATGAAATGGTCAAGCTCAGTGGGGATCTCGGCATCGCTGACATCGTGGACTTTCCCGGTCGGGTACCCGACGAGTACGTCCTGCGATGCCTGTCCACCGCCGACGTGTGCCTGTCACCGGACCCGATGAACCCGCTGAACGACGTCTCGACGATGAACAAGGTCGTCGAGTACATGGCAATGGGACGTCCGATCGTGTCTTTCGATCTCGCAGAGGCACGGGTGTCCGCCGGCGATGCTGCGCTGTACGTGCCGGGTAACGACGAACTCGCCTTCGCGTCGGCCATCAATGCGTTGTTGGACGACTCCGAAGGGCGAAGAAAGATGGGCGAACTGGGACGCCTCAGGGTCGAGCGAGAACTGTCATGGGAGGTGTCGCGCCGTGCACTGATCGATTTCTACGCCGGGCTTTTCGATTCGGATGAGACTGAGACAGCCGCCCGTATCGGGACGATAAGTGCCTAGCCCCGCGTGGTATCTGGGTCGTGCTGCGACGATGTCGCCGCACGAGATGATCTGGCGTGCAGGCGGTGCTATCGACAAGTTGGTTTGCCGTGAAGGACTGCGCGAGCGTGCGGATTTCAGAATTCTGAAACCTCAAGCACCCGACTGGGACGAACTCTTGCAGCGGTTCCGCGACGACGAAGAGCGGCCGGTGCTCCTCGACGCGGCTCTCGCACAGCAGCTCGCCGCCAAACGACCAGCGGCGGTTGCTCGTCTGGTGGCCGAAGCCGACCGAGTGCTCGCCGGCGAGCGCGCATACTTCGGTTATCGGAGTGTGAACGTCGGTGCCGTCGTGGACTGGAACTATGATCCGATCACCGACTTCCACTGGCCGGCCATCGCAGGCTCGAAGGTCGATCATCGGACGGCGGAGAGCGACCCGAAATGGATCTGGGAGCTGAATCGCCTGCAGCAGCTGCCGGTGCTGGCCGAATCGTGGTTGTTCACCGGTGACCCGCGATACGCCGAAGCGGCTTTTGCGCAGCTTGATTCTTGGCTTGCCCAGAACCCGATCGGCAGCGGAATCGCCTGGCGCGGTGCGTTCGAGGCGGGTGTCAGAGCGATCTCCGTGGCCATCGCCGTGCAGGGATTGCGGAACTCGCCTGATCTGAACAGAGACCGGTACCGTCGTGTGGTCCGTCTGCTGGACGCGAGCGCCCGTTACTGCTGGCGCGCGCGATCTCGCTATAGCTCGGCCAACAACCACCTGATCGGCGAGCTGGCCGGACTGGTGGTCGTGCATCTGTTGTTCCCCGAATTGGCCGCTCCCGCAGCTCTCTACCATCGGGCGCTGGACTGTCTCGCGGCTGAATCGACGCGATTGATCCTCCCTGACGGTGCCGGTGCCGAACAGTCGGTCTCCTATCAGATCTTCGCCGCCGAACTGCTGGGCGTGGTGGTGATGATATTGCAGCTCAGAGGAGATCGGGTGCCACCTGAACTGGTATCCGCCCTCGATCGTGGTGCACAGTACTTCGTCTCCCTCGTCGGATCCGAGGACCCCGACCCGCGATACGGGGACGACGACGACAGTTTCGCGCTCAGATTGGGAGCCGAACCGAAGCGGACGGTACGCCAGCATCTCGGGATCGTGGCAGCAATCACGGGAAGCGCGACCGCGGCGAGGTATGGCGGATTCACGCTGACCGCTGAATGGTTCGCTGCCGCGTTGCGCAGGTCCGCGGGCGAGTCCGTCGCGGTCGTCGGCGGCGGCGAACCGCTGCCGAGCTCCTACGCACCGTACGGTGGACTGGTTGTGCTGCGAAGTGACCGGCGGCGGTTGACGATGGATGTCGGGCCCCTCGGCTACCTGTCCACCGCCGCGCACGGGCACGCCGATGCCCTTGCCGTCACGGTCAGCGCCCGGGGACACGACCTCATCGTGGATCCTGGGACCGGCAGTTTCTACGGAAACCCGACCGTGCGCAATGTGCATCGAGGCACGCGCGCCCATCCCACCGTATGCGTCGACGATGTCGACCAGTCGATCCTCGGCGGCGCCTTCTACTGGCGCCGGCACGCCGAAATCACGCTGTACTCTGTTGATCTCGTCCGCGGTGTCGTCGATGCGGAACATGATGGCTACTGCCGACTCGATGATCCGGTGGTGCACCGGCGGTGGCTCATCGCACCGCCCGGCGACGCGACCGCAGTCGTCGTCGATCTGGTGGACGGCCGGTCCGACCACGGCGTGGCGGTGTCGTGGCCATTGCATCCAGCGCTGGAATCTACAGCCACGCCGGACGGTCATGCGGTCAGCCTTGACTGCCGTCCCGTCCTGGAATTGTGCTACGCCGCAACGGCGCCGATCCAGACCGAGCAGGTGCGTGCGGACGGTGACGCGAACCTAGGATGGTGGTCGGACCGGCTCGAGGCGCGTACTCCCGCGTGGCTGGTCGGGGTGCGCGCCAGGGCAGCGGCACCGATGGCGATTCTGTCGCTGCTGAGGGTAGGCGATTCTGCCGTGATAGCAGCAGCGGAGATCGTCCGTGACGGTTCGACGTTGCTCGCTCGGTGGTCCGAGTCGGGCGTCCGGCGCGAGTTGACGATCGATACGAGTGCCTACGGCGCAGTGATGGTGTCCTCTTCTTCCGATCTGGGGTTGGTGAGCAAATCGTGAGTGATTCGGTTTCGGTGAGCGTGTTCGGGCTCGGGTACGTCGGCTGTGTGAGTGCGGCGTGCCTCGCGTCGCGGGGACATCGGGTGACCGGTGTGGAGATCAATCCGGACAAGATCGATGCCATCCGCCGTGGCAGGTCGCCGGTGATCGAGGAGCGAATCGGCGACCTGACCGCCGAAGTGGTTGCCGCGGGCGACCTGGTCGTCACCCCGGATGCCACAGCGGCGGTGTCGCAGACAGACCTCTCGCTGGTCTGCGTCGGCACTCCATCCGGTTCGGGTGGAGGCCTGTCCACAGCATTCCTCGAACACGTCACCGATGAGATCGGTGCCGCCTTGGCCGACAAGGACGGTTGGCACGTCGTCGTCTACCGCAGCACCATGGTGCCGGGGACGTGTGAGAGCCTGCTCATCCCACGGCTGGAACTGGCGTCGGGTAAACGGGCCGGCGTCGACTTCGGTGTGTGCGTGAACCCGGAGTTCCTGCGCGAGGGAACCAGTGTCCGAGATTTCTTCGATCCGCCGAAAACCGTTGTCGGCGCGTCGGACACACGAAGCGCGGATATGGTGCTCGGTCTCTATGAAGGCCTGCCGGGTAGGCAGTTCCGGGTGCCGATCAGGGTGGCCGAGATGTCCAAGTATGTCGACAACAGCTTTCACGCGCTCAAGGTGGACTTCGCCAACGAGATCGGGGCGATCTGCTCGACCTTGACTCTCGACTCACATGCCGTCATGGACGTCTTCCTCGCAGATACCAAGCTGAACATCAGCTCCGCCTATCTGAAGCCCGGATTCGCCTTCGGCGGCTCATGCCTGCCCAAGGACGTCCGCGCACTCACCCACATCGCGCGCCGGAACGATCTCGATGTACCGCTGTTGGCGAACCTACTCACTTCTAATGAGAGTCAGATGCGCCGCGCTGTCGACCTCGTGCTCGGCACCGGCCGCCACAAGGTGGGCATTTTCGGGTTGTCGTTCAAACCCGGAACCGACGACCTCCGGGACAGTCCCATGGTGGAACTCGCCGAACGCCTCATCGGCAAGGGGTTCGACGTCAAGATCTACGATGCGAACGTCGTGCTGTCGCGGTTGACGGGCGCGAACGGAACGTACATCCGTCAGCAGTTGCCGCACATCGGCGACCTGCTCACCGACGACGTCGATGCAGTTCTCGAGCATGGCGATGTACTGATCGCCGGGTCGCGTGAAACCTGCGTGGCCGAGGCGATTGCGCGGGCCGGATCGGGACAGTTCATCGTCGACCTCGTACGACTACCGGACGCGGAGCAACTCCGCGCCGCCAGCAATTACCAGGGCATCGGTTGGTAGGCGAGTCCCATGGGCCTGAAAGTACTGATGATCGGCGTCTATCCCTTGGAGCAGGGTGTCGTCAACGGGGGCGTCGAGTCGGCGACCAGCACATTGGTCCCGGCGCTGGCACAACGCGACGACATCGACAGCGTCACCGTACTGTGCTTTCACCACGGTGACGCGCCGACACCCTTCCGTTGCGAGTCGACGAAGGTCGAAATCCACTATGTGCGTGCGCAGAATCGGCTCCGGATGCTCACCGGCGCCCTACTGGACCTCCGCAAGGCGCGCAAGCTCATCGCGCAGGTCAAACCCGACGTGATCCACGCTCAGGAGATCAACGTGGATGGGGACATCGCCACGCGCTGCAGCCCGAGATGTGTGGTGACGGTGCACGGCATCACCTACGTCGAGTGTCGTCTCTTCGGAGGTCCCGCGGCCTGGAAGTATCTGCGAGAGAAATTGATTCGACATGTTGCCCAGCGTGTACTGCGGCGGGCGAAGGTGGTTGTTTCGATATCGCGATACGACGCTGAAGAAGTGGCCGGCATGGTCCGCGGCAAACTGCTGAGCATTCCGAATGCGACGTCCTGGGAGTTCTTCGCGTCGGCGCCACCGGCACCGACTGAGCCGCGTCTACTGTGTGCCGGGGCGCTGACCCCACGCAAGAATCAGCTCGGTCTGGTGGACGCGTTCGCGCAGATCGTCAAGATCTTGCCCGGCGCGCGACTTGCGCTGGTCGGGCCGCAGCCGGACGCCGACTACGCCCGACGCGTTCGGGAGCGGGTGACATCGCTGGGAGTGCACGACCGTGTCGACATGGTCGGCCAGGTCGACAACGAACGGATGCGGCACGAGATCGCACGGGCAAGGGCGGTCGTGTTGTTCTCGCGCCAGGAGACTGCTCCGACGATCATCGCGCAGGCCATGGCTGCCGGGAAGCCCGTCGTTGCAAGCCGCGTCGGTGGTATCGCGGAGATGGTCGACGACGGGGCGACCGGTTTCGTTGTCGAATCCGAGGACGAAGCCAAGCTGGTCGACCGATTGTTGACCGTGCTGCAAGACGAAGATCTCAGTCTGCGGATGGGCACACGCGGGCATGAGGTCGCAAAGGCCCGGTACAGCCCCGACAGGGTCGCCGCGCTGACCGTCGACGCATACCGAACAGCACTGAGTCAGGAGGCGTAGCGCATGGCTGTCCCAACAAGTTCCGGCAGGAAGTGGCGTGGCCGGTTGCGTAGCACCCAGGTGCGTGCTACCGCGAAAGATGCACTGGCCCGTGTCCTTTGCGCGACGGGCAGTCCCGCACGCAACCGCCGGAGACAAGCGAAGCGACTGGCGATCCTGATGTTCCACGGAGTTGAAGGCGAGCCGATGGATCCCCCGTGCGGTTACGTGACGAATGCCGCGACGCTGCGGCGTGAGTTGGAGTACGTCCGACGGCATTTCACGGTTCTTCCGCTCGAGGAGGCTCTGGAACGACTGCGTGACGGCTCGTTGCCGGACCGTGCTGCGGCGCTGACGTTCGACGACGGAACCCGAAACCTGGCCGTCCATGCCGCCCCCGTCCTACGAGATTTGCAATTGCCCGCTTCGGTTTTCGTCGCGACCGGGCCGATGGGAACCGGTGAGGCGCTGTGGCCCGATAGGCTTTTCCTCGCCTTCGGCCGGACCGCGGCGACCGAGATCGACCTCACCGAGGACGGCATGGGAGTGCGCTCGCTTCGTGACGACGCCGACCGCTTTCATACGCGCGATGAGGTCATCGAATGTTTCAAACGATTGCCCGACGCGCAGCGGATCGCCCGGGTCGAGTCGCTCGTTGCCGCTCTCGGTCCCGCGTTCGACGCGTACGGAGGACCGTTCGAGATGCTTTCGTGGGATGATGCTCGCACCGTCACGAGGGATGGTCTGGTCGACATCTACCCGCACACGGTCACTCATCCGATCCTCTCTCGGTGCTCCGACGAGAAGGTCGAGTTCGAGATTGCGGAATCCTGTGCGGTGGTCGAACGCGAGACCGGACGCGCGCCACAGATCTTCGCCTACCCGAACGGAGGGCCGGACGACTTCGATCATCGTTCGCGGGAATCACTGCGCCGCAATGGTGTCCGCTGGTCACTGGCGACGATTCACGGGTTTGCGGATGGTCAGTCCGACCCTCTTGCGCTGCCGCGCATCGGGATCGGGAGCAATCTGTCCTTTGCGATGTTCCGGCTGAAGGTGTCGGGATTCGGACCTCCGCTGCGTCGATTCGGTGCCGCATCGTCGAAGTCAGTGAACCGACAGGGGGTCTCGGTGTGAACTCATTACCCGAGTACACGACCCTCAGACCTGTCGCCGTCAGAACGCCGGCAGTGTCGGTCATCGTCCCCGCTTACCAGGCTCGGGAGACTCTGCGGGAGGCCGTCGACAGCCTGCTGCACCAGACATTTCACAATCTGGAGGTCATCGTGATCGATGACGCCTCACCCGATGACTCCGCTGGTGCAGTACTCGACATCGACGACTCGCGGCTGGGGATCTTTCTGCTGCGTCGGAACGCGGGATTGGCAGGGGCGCGTAACGCCGGGCTCGCGCTGTCACGTGGCCCATTCGTGGCACTGTTGGATGCCGACGACGTCAGTAGACCCACCCGCATCGCCCGCCAGTTGCGAGCCTTCCAGGGAAGACCCGACCTCGGTCTGGTGGGCTGCTTGGTGAATCGTATCGATGTCCACGGTCGACGGGTCGAGCGTGGCATCGACGCTTGGCGACTCGATGACGAATCGTTGAAGCCATTCATGTTGTTCAACAACCCGTTTCCAGCAGTGACACAGATGTTGCGCAGAGCCGCCATCCCTGCAGGCGGCTTCCGTCCGATCTATGCCGAGGATTACGCGATGGCCGCCGATGTGGCGCGCCATCACAGCGTCGCGATGGTACGTGCTGCACTCGTGGACTACCGCGAGTCGCCCGGCGGCATCATGGGCACGAAGCTGGACCAGGTGTGCCGCGACACCTTGGTCACCCAGCGGCTGCTTCTGCGGGATGTCGGCGTGGCAACCGAAGCCTGCGATCCTGCCCTGATGGCCGCGCTCATTCACTTCGGTACGCAGCGCCGAGGAGCACTGAGCTTCGACCGGCTGCTGGCCCTGCGGCGATGGATGCGGGATGTCGAGCGAGCCAATGAGCGTAGCGGCCGATACGCGCCCGACGCGCTCGCGCGTGCCGCGGCGCGCGCCTGGGATCGGGTGTTGCTACATGCCACGAAGCTGGAGGGAATGAGATTCGGTCGTCGTTATGCGACTGACCTGCTCTCGTACCGCGCATCACAGGGTCGGCCGCCGGTGCGTGCCCGTGCCGCGGTACACGCGTCGCTCAACGTATGCCGGCGTACGGCGGCGACCGCACACACCGAGTTGCCAGGACCTCGATCCGCCGGCACGAGGGCTCACGTCCTGGATGACACGACCGGGATCGTGGGCAAGTGAGTAGCCCACCCGGACCCGACATGGACTCGCTCGACGTGAAGGCGCCCGACTCGTTGTCCAACACGTTGCGCCGCGGTGCAGCCATATCGACCGGAATGCTGGTCTTCACCCAGCTGGTGTCGCTGGCCCAGACCTTGATCCTTGCCAGGCTACTGTCGCCGGCAGAGGTGGGCTGGTTTGCCGCCGGCACGGTGCTGTCAACCTTTCTCCTCACCTTTGCCGAAGGCGGCATGTCCAACGCCCTGGTTCAGCGGGAGGACCGGCTCGACGACGCTGCGGCGACGATCTTCTGGGCGACCGTACTCACCGGCATCGCGTCCGGCATCGTGACTGTGGCCAGCGCACCGCTGATGTCACGGATCTTCGGCAGCGATGTCGTCGGGCTCATCACTGCCGTGTCGGCAGGAACGATCGTGCTGCATGCCTTGACCTACGTGCCTGATGGTCTTCTTCAGCGCCGCTTCGACTTCCGCTCGCGAACCATCGTGCAACCGGTTGTTGCAGTGACATTCGCGGTGAGCTCCGTCGCGCTGTGTGCGCACGGGTTCGGGGTCTGGGGCCTGGTCATCGGATCCTACTGCTCGATTGTCGCTTGGCTCGTCGCGACCTGGACATTGGCCGGGTGGCGTGTGGCGGCTGTCGGCCGCCCATCAATCGCGTTGTGGCGGGAGCTGGTCAGGTTCTCGTTGCCACTCGTGGTGTGGACCGTGGTCAACCGTGCTCGGGACCTACTCGAGACGGCGGTGGTCGGTGCCGCCTTGAGTGCCACTGCTCTGGGTTATTACCGATATGGTCGGCGACTTGGTGCCCTGCCGGAACTGGCCGTGATCGAGATCGGTTCCTATGTGCTCTTCCCGGCCTTCTCTCGGCTGGCCGCCGATCCGGAGCGCTTTCGTTCGGCCTTCCTGCGAGCCCTGCAGGTGCTGTGGTGTCTGATGGTCCCGGTGGCGTGCTTCATCATCGCCGCCGGGGAACCGCTGGTGGCGGTTCTGCTCGGGGAGACATGGCGAGGGGCCGGGGTCATGCTGGTGGCGCTCGCGGGTATCGGCCCGGGGGTGGCGCTGATGGCGGTCGGCATGGAGTCGATCAAGGGGATCGGCCGGACCCGGCTCCTGCACTGGGTGACGCTACTGGGTACGGTGCTGGCGATCGGACTGCTGCTGGCGTTGTTGCCCCTCGGAGTTGCGGGGGTCGGGCTGGCCCTGTCGATCTCGTGTTTGAGTGCCGGCGTGATCAGCTTGCTGATCGCTCGTCCGTTGGCTGGGGTCACGTTCGCGGAACTGGCTCACCGACTGCTCCCGCCCTTGCCGCTGGCGCTGGTGATCACCGTCGCAATGGGATTCCTTGAACATACGGTCATCAATTCAGACCAACACGGTTTCCTGCTGGGCGCCGGGCTGCTGCTGCTGGAAGGTGCGGGCTTCTTCACGCTCTACACTGCGGGACTGGCAGTCTGCGCTCCGCTCGCGTGGCGTGAGTTGCTCTCAGCAGTAAAGCAACTGCGCGATCGGTGATATCCCTACCATGACCTCGGGCTCCAATCATGAGAGATAGAATTTCCAGGCGCGTCACTGAGATGACGAGGTCTGAGACCGCCGCCGTAGTAGCCTGCGGCATCTTCGACATCGCTGTGCGAACTGGATTTTGGGTGATGCAGGTGATGCGGAGGCCATCGGCAGAACCTGTACTGACCGGATGTGAAGAGCAGCTGGCGGCGATCAGACCGCGCTCGGGACTCTCGTGTGGTGTCGAGCTCGAGCTGCTACCGGACGAACTCGACGCATCCATCTTGATCCCGGCTTATAACGCGGAGGCGTACTTGGCTGAATGCGTGGATTCGGCTCTTCTCCAGGACACCGTGTTCCGATACGAGATCATTGTGGTCGACGACGGATCTACCGACGAGACTCGATCCATTCTCCACGAATACCGAAACTGCGACAAGGTCAGCGTCATTCGCGTCGCGAATGAAGGAGTGGCATCCGCCAGGAACCGGGCGATCACCCGAGCGCGAGGCAAGTATCTCATGTTTCTCGACAGCGATGACCGGTTGGAGCGCAACAGCGTTGAGCTACTGATCGGTGCAGCAGTTTCCACTCAGGCCGACATCGTGCAGGGTGGCTATCTGGTCATAGACGGAGTGGGGAAGGTGACAGGCGACGTTCGATACGATTCTTTCACCTCGGGTGTACCACCTGCCGGTCGGCATCTTTCCGGGTATCCCTGGGGTAAAGCCATACGCAAGAGCATGTTTGAAACGGTGCGCTTCCCCGACGGAATGGACTTCGAGGACACGATCTTCTCGTTGCTGCTCTTCCCGCTGTGCGGACGCTACACGACGCTCAGTGAGCCGGTATACAACTACCGCGACAATCCTGACGGGATAACACGTAAGGTTCTCCGTAGCGCGTCTGCGCTCGACGCCTTTTGGATCGTTTCCGTCCTGCTCGAACAACGGAAACGTCTCGGGATACCGGTGGACGAGCGTCTCCTCGATACGGTCGAGTTCCAGTTCGGCGAACTCCTTTGGTTGAGGCTTGCCGGCCAGGATCCGCGAGTCCTCCGGATGGTCTTCTCCGCAGCATGCGTCGTCGTCAACGCGATACGAGACCAGGTCGGGACCAATCGGCAAGGTGCGGAAAGTCAGTACCTTGACCATGCTTTTGCTGCACACCGCTACGACCTTTGGGCGTACGCGTGCAGATTCGGATTGCCGTAACAGAGCCCACCGATACTAGTCAGGATTACTTGAATGAGCACTGTGGCATGGAGATTGACCAGTTTTGGCGCGCTTGGTGCGGCTGAGTTGGAGAAGTGGCGGCAGGTTCGTGAGTCGGATCCGACACTCGACAGCCCGTTCTTCCACCCGGCGTTCGCAGGTGCGGTCAATGCGGTGTTCGGTGATGTTTCGGTGGCTGTGGACGAAGAGCGCCAGGTGTGGTTCCCATTGCAGGTGCGCAGGAAGGTGGCGCGTCCGGTACTGACCCCAGGGTCTGACTTCCAGGGCCCCATCGCGCCTCCCGGAGTCATCATCGATCCACTGGAACTGCTGCGGCAAACGGGATTACGTGCATTGCGGTTCAAGTTTCTCCAGGAGTGCAACAACGAATTCGACCCGTGGATCAAGGAACGGAAGCAGTCTCCGTTCATCGACGTCGACGGTGGCCTGGAGGGCTACCTGTCGCGTGTCGGTAAGCAAGGGCGCCATAAGATGCGGAGGGTCACGAACAAGGCCGAGCGCGAGTTGGGCAACGTGCGTCTGGTGTGGGATTCCCAGGATGAAGGCCTCCTGGACCACCTCATCGAGATCAAGCGGGCCCAATACCGGGCTACGGGTGCCTATGACTTCTTCGCGATGCCGCGAAATCGGGACCTCGTACATCGGCTCGCGCGAACCAAGGTGGACGGCTTTCAGGGTGTTCTTTCCGCCGTATACTCAGATGACACGCTTCTTGCCGCACATTTCGGGCTGCGCGACCGTCAGGTTCTGCACTGGTGGTTCCCGGTATTCAGCCGGCCTCATGCACATGTGTCACCCGGGTGGATCTTGTTGCGCGAGTTGATCGCGTCAGCCCCGAGCAAGGGGCTGACGCGCATCGATCTGGGGGTCGGCGATGAAGACTACAAACTTCGCTCGATGACGGACTCGGTTTCCGTCTGCGACGGCGAGGTAGCGGTCGATGCGTTGCAGGCGCGACTGTGGTCGGCGCAACGTGCCGCGACCGAGAGCTTGAAGTCCTCCTCGCTGTGGCCGCGACTTCGTACGGTGAAGAACCGAGCCATCAGGGTCATTCATGAGAGCGACCCCGCGTGATGATGTGAAATGATGGCGTCTCGCCTTCAATCCACTGTCACCCGAGTGCGGCACGCGGCGTGGCTTCTCACAGTATTTCCCGGCGGATGCCTCCGAATCGGATTCTATTGGTGATTCCGGCACCGCGCGTCGAGTACCAACCGAACTGGAGGTAGGGATCACCGGTGAAAACCGTTGCTACAGCAGTTGCGTTGACGTACTGAACGCCGTCTATCCACACTTTGAAATAGCCGTTGTTAGAATATGACCATTTCAGTTCCATCGTCACCTTGATCCAGCGATCCCATGGCACGGCAGGACCGGTCGTGTAGTCGAATGCGGGCCTCGAGCCGACGGGTTCGATATCGCGGCCGATTCGGAACCTCGAATCGCTGCTGAGGCTGAGGTGATGCCCGCTGGAGGTATTGGTGTGGAATTCCCACAACACTCCGGTGTGCCATTCATCGATCAGTGACTGCTTCGGGAGGAGGATGTGGAATGTCCAGCGCTCCGCACTTCCGACGGGCGATGTATCGGGGTACTTGACCGCGAGGATCGACTTGCATGTCGAATCCCACGGGGAGATCTCCGAATCCGGCACGATGAACTCGAAACCGTCACCCAGAGGGGTCGACACTGTGGAGAAACCGTCGGCGGCGGTCGCGGGCTGTATCCAGTCCGGCGCAAACACAGCGGTCAGATCGCCGAAGCCGTTGATCGTTGCGGCGTGGCTCAATGGCGGTTGTGCGTCCGAGGCGGCGATTTCGCCACCGCCGGGCAGTGCGTACGCGGCGCCGAGTGCGCCGCTCGCACCGAGCAGTGCCAGCACTTTCCGTCTGTTCAACGTGGGCTTCGTGACGTCGCTCATTGGCCTCACCCTCCGGTTTGAGCGTAGGCCCTCTACGATTGGTTGTCCATAATCTCGCCGCCATTCATGATGGCATGCCGCGGCGAGGTGCGCATTCGGATAGTCCTTTGCGGCAGCAAGTTTCGTGATCTTGAGCGGTATAGCACTCATGGAACGGTGGTGATCGCCGTCATTCCACGGCGGCGGGCTCCTACGAGTCGACGGTGTCCGCCTTACGTATCATCGGTGACGTGACTGATGCCGAAATGGCATGGCGCAGACGTCCTTTTGATGACCAAATTGCCCTCGCCGCGAGCTGGTGGGACTACACTTGCGGGCATAGCAGAACGTGTGGTTCCGCACGCCAGGTGTGCGGAAACTCCTACATGAGAATCTGATTCACGGGGAAGCTGGGGTGTCGGCATGTCAGATCGTCCTGCTCTGACACGGGGGAGTAGTGGAAAGGCGTACCTGCGCAAGGCGGCCGGCTTCGTGTCGGCGCGCGCTCGCGAGCGCCGAGCCGCAATGTTCCGGTCGTCGTTTGTGTTGGATTCCACCACGCGGATCCTCGATCTGGGATCGGAATCAGGTGCAAACATTCATGCTGTGCTACGTGGAACAGACGTGCGTCCGGAGAATGTCCACATCGCCGACATCGATCAGGAAGCCGTTGAGTTGGGCTACGAGCTCTATGGTTTCGCGCCGACGACAATCGATGAGTGCGGCCGCCTGCCGTTTCCTGACGGTTATTTCGACATCGTGTACTGCTCGTCGGTGATCGAGCATGTGACCGTCCCAAAGGCCGATGTCTGGCAACTTCGCAGTGGCAGGCAGTTTCGTCGTGAGTCGCGGGAACGTCAGGGCGCATTCGCCGACGAAGTACGCAGGCTGGGACGAGGGTACTTTGTCCAGACTCCCTACAGGCATTTTCCGATCGAGAGCCACAGTTGGCTGCCATTTGTGGCATGGTTGCCGAGGCGTGTGCTGGTACCGTTTCTCGGACTGACTAACCGATTCTGGGTCAAGGAAACCAGCCCGGACTGGTATCTGCTGGACCGTTCCGAGATGGGAGAACTGTTCTATGACGCACACATCGTGAGTGAGCGTTTTCTTCTCATGCCCAAGTCGCTGATGGCCATCCGGCCGTGCGCACAGGTGCGTTCGGGATCGTCCACTGCCGTCGGGTGATCTCACGCGTGCCGCGGGAGACGTCAAAGTGCGTCACGCATCGAACGTGAGGCTGGACGGGTCTGCTCCGTCGAGGAAGATCCTCGCCCACACGTCGAGCGTCAGCAGGCTCCAGAGTTCTTTCCCGAAGTCGTAACGACCCGCTCGGTGCAGAGCCAAGGCGCGACGGATACGGTCAGGGTCCACCAGCGGGTACGGGCGCGCGTCGCGCCCGAAAGTCAGTCTCTCCAAGCTGTCGCCCAGGCTACCTCGAAACCACGACGCTATCGGAACCGAGAACCCGACCTTTTTGCGGGACAACAGCGTTGCGGGGAGGCGTCTTCGTGCGATCTCGCGGATGACGATCTTCGTCGTCCACGGCGAGGCTTTGAACTCCGCAGGCAGGCGCGCCGCATATTCGGCGAGATTGTGGTCGAGGAGCGGCATTCGGCCTTCGATCGACGCGGCCATTGTCATCTTGTCCCCACGGACGAGCAGGTTGTCGACCAGGTAGGTTTCGGTATCCAACGCGAGCATGCGATCGAGTGGATCGAGATCAACGTCGATATCAGCCAGGGCGGCGGCGAGAGGCCTTCGTCCGTTCGATGAGAGTCGCGCTACGCGGTCGGCGCCGAACCAGGCCGGCCACCGCTCAGTGGGAGCGTCCGTCGCCAATGCGGTGACCGCCAAACGAGCTCGCCGAGGTAGACGATGCCAGCCGGCGAGGGCGTGGAGTGGTCGATCGCCGATGATGGCGCGGGTCGGTCGGCCGGCACGTTCCAGAAGAGTGTCGACACGATACTTCGGGTAGCCGCCGAATAGTTCGTCACCGCCCTCTCCCGAAAGAACCACGGTGACATGCTCGCGAGCCATCCGGGAGAGCGCGAGCAACGGGATCTCGGACGGTTCGGCCAACGGTTCGTCGCGGTGCCATACCGCCGTCGGCATGAGTCGGAGGAACTCGTCGGGTCCGATCCGAATCTCGTGATGTTGTGTACCGAACGTGTGCGCCGTTGAGCGGGCGGCCCCCAGTTCGTCGCTCGACCAGCCCTCATCGAAGCCGATCGAGAATGTCCGCACCGGTTCATCTGTCAGTTCGGTCATCAACGACAGGACCGTGCTCGAGTCGAGCCCGCCCGATAGGAAGCACCCCACCGGCACGTCGCTCACCAGGCGTCGTTCGACCGCTCTGCGCATGAGGTCCTCGACTTCCGCGGCGGCGTCGGTGAGAGTGACCGCGAGTTTGGGGCTGTACTGCAGTCGCCACCAGCGCTGCACGTCACACGTACCCTTCTCGAGGACCATCTTGTGACCGGGCGGAAGCTGACTCACCGTCCGGAACAGCGTTCGCGGCGCCGGGACATAACGCAGCGCCAGGTACTGCTGCAGCGCGGTCTCGTCGAGATCTGCGGGCACTCCTGAGGATAAGAGCGCCTTGATCTCCGAGCCGAACACCACCTCCTGCCCGATACGTGAGTAGTAGAGCGGCTTCTTTCCGAAACGATCCCGGGCGAGGAGCAGCCTTCGGCGCTTCTCATCCCAGAGTGCGAGGGCGAACATCCCCACGAGGCGATGGAGCATATCGTCGCCCCATTGCTCGTAACCGTGGACGAGAACCTCGGTGTCGGACCGCGTCGTGAAACGGTGGCCGGCGCGCTCGAGATCGGCCCGTAGCTCGCGGAAATTGTAGATCTCACCGTTGAAGACGACGGCGACGGAACGGTCCTCGTTGAAGATCGGTTGATCGCCGCCCGCCAGGTCGATGATCGCCAGTCGACGCATTCCGAGGACGAGGCCGGGACGAGAGAACCGCCCCGCACCGTCCGGACCCCGGTGGACGATGGACCCGAGCATGCGGTCCATACGAGTAGTTTCCGCGTCCGGATCCCCAGTACTCCAGATGCCGCAGATGCCGCACATCAGATCGTCCTGACCGGAGTCGAGCGCTGCTGCGCTTCGGTGATGAAGGCGGCGATCTTCGCGGCGTTCCCGGGGAGGAGCATGGTGTCCTTTTCGCAGTCGTCGGGTCCGACGTACACCGTGCTGCTCGCGGCGTGGCGGGTCCACCGCAACGGCCGGATCCACGAACGCATCGACGACTCGCATGGAATCACCAGGTCGAGGTGGCCGTCGAACGGCCCTGGTACATAGGAACGTACTGCCTCCAATGTCGACTTCTCGACAACATCGCGTCGAACCAGTACCGGATCGGTGGTCGCTTCCCGGGTGAGGCGCCTGCGCGCTCGTGCGCCGATGTAACCGGCGCGCTCGGCCGTGGACATGCCGTGCAGCGTGCGCCCGTGCGCCGCGAATCGGTTCGTGTAGTCGCGCGCCTGTGCAGTCCTCCAGGCCAGCGGTCGTCGGTACGCGGCATAGTACGGCGAGCCGATCAGGATCAGATTGGCGACGTCGACCCCCGAATTCACGAGCTGGCGGGCAAGTTCGAACGCGATCGTGCCGCCGGCGCAGTAGCCGGCGATTGCGATGGGCCCGGCTGGTCGGAACGTACGAATCTGTTCGGCGAAGTAGAACGCCAGATCTTCGACACGAGTCAGCGGTTGGCTGCCTTCAGCGAGCCCGGGGGGCTGAAGGCCGAAGAAGGGCTGGTCCGGCCCGAGCTGCGTGACGAGCGAGCGGAATGTGAACACATCACCGTTGTGCCCTCCCACGGCGAAAATCGGTGTTCGCGTGCCGTCGGCCTCGAGCGGAACGATGGCACACTGCAAATCGTTCATCTGCAACGAATCCCGTAAGAACGCGACACAGGCGTCGCGGTCCGCGGGTCGGTAGGCGCGTTCAGCATCGGCTCGGGCATTTGTAGCCGCGCCAGTCGGCACGATGTCGGGCAGGGTCGGCAGAATGCGCTCGATCAACAGCGTCAACGTGGGGGACTCTTCGACCAGAGTGCGCAGGGTGAACTCTGTCGCGAACTCGTTCTGGAGTGCGCTGGCCGCCTGTGTCAGGAACAGTGAATCGAAGCCGATCTCCACGAAGGTCTCATCGGGTGTGAGAATCGCCGGATCGACGCCGGAGAGATCGACGAACACCTTCCGCAGCCGGGACAACAATGCCTCGGAGCGATCACCGGCATCGACGGGGTGTTCGGTGCGAGGAGCGACCGCGGGCGGGTGCTGCACAGACGGTATCGCCTTTCCTGGGGCGACACGCACGTCGTTCCGTGCCGTCGGATCCACCCAGTGCGATCGGCGCCTGAAGGGATACGTGGGCAGTGGTACTCGGCCGCGCGCGCTGCCGTGAAAAGTGTGCCAATCAAGGTCGATGTTGCGGGCAGCCAGCTTGCCTGCGGCTGCGAGCATGTAATCGACATCCGCGTGCCAGTCCTGTCCTGGATGCAGCGATGTCGTGATCAATTGCTGTGGCAGGCGCTGGTCGCTCTGTCGAGCCAGTGCCGCGAGGGTCTGGCCGGGACCGACCTCGATCAGTGCACGGTGTGCATCGACAAGCTGGCTGACACCACCCGCGAACTGCACCGGCTCGCGCAGTTGACGGGCCCAGTAACCGGGATCGACGGCTTCGTCGTCGGTGATCGGGCGGCCGGTGACACTGGAGATCCAGCGCAAGTCCGGTGCGCGTCGCGGCATCTGCGCGACGATGTCTGTGAAGGCGTCGAGCGCAGGATCCATCATCGGCGAGTGATACGCGTGCGATGTGTGTAACCGCCGGTGGGCGGTGCCCTTTGCGTCCAGTCTCGCTTCGAACGCGGTGATCGCTTCGAAATCGCCCGATACCACGGTGTGTCGCGGCGCGTTGATGGCGGCGATCGACACACCGCTCGTCAACTCGGCCGCGACCTCGTCTGCAGACGCGCGGACGCCCAGCATGGCACCGGCAGGCATCGCGTCCATCAGGCGAGCGCGGCGCGCCACGAGTACGAGCGCGTCGTCCAGGGCGAAGGTGGCGCCGATGGTCGCCGCGACGTACTCGCCGATGCTGTGCCCGATCATCGCATCGGGTTGCACACCCCAGGAGATCCACAACTGGGCCAACGCGTATTCGATTGCGAACAGTGCCGGTTGGGTGATCGCGGTCTTGGTCAAGAGTGTCTGCGCATGCTCGCGGTCGGACTCACCCGGATAGATCGCACCGAGGAGGTCGACACCGACCTCCGGTTCCAGCACGCGTGCACAGTATTCGACCGTATCTCTGAACAACGGCTCGGTGTCGAACAGACGCCGACCCATGTCGACATACTGTGAGCCCTGTCCGGGGAACATGAACGCGGCTCGCACTGGTGTGCTGTCGTCGACGGTGAAATCGTCGACGCGTTTCGGATCAGCGGTTGTCAACAGTGCGATCGCATCGGCGCGATCCCGGCAGACGAGCGAGCGCCGGTGGTTGAAGCGTCGGCGACCGACTTGAAGTGTGTAGGCGATGTCAGCGAGTTCGGTCACCGGGTCCTGCTCGAGGTGGGTCTTGAGGTCCTGTGCGACGCGATCCAAAGTCTCGGCATCGCATGCGGAGAGCAGCAGCAACTGCTCGGGGCGCGACCCGGGCGCTGTCGATTCGACCAGCGGCGACTCTTCGAGGACGACGTGCGCATTTGTGCCGCCGATACCGAACGAGCTGACACCGGCCCGGCGTGGTGTGTTCCCTTTTGGCCAGTCGCGTTGCGTGGCGTTGACGAAGAATGGGGTGCTCTCGATGCCGAGTTTCGGATTCGGCGATTCGAAGTTGATGGTGGCCGGAATGACCTTGTGATGCAATGCGAGTGCTGTCTTGATCAATCCGGCGACACCGGCCGCCACGTCGAGATGACCGATGTTCGATTTGATCGAACCAATCGCGCAGTAGCCGTTCTCGTCCGCGCCGCCGGCACGGAATGCCTGTGTGAGGCCGGCCATCTCGATGGGATCGCCGAGGGCGGTACCTGTTCCGTGCGCCTCGATGTAGGAGATGGTTGCCGGGTCGATGCCACCTAGCATCTGTGCCATCGAGATCACCTCGGCCTGACCATCGACGCTCGGCGCGGTGAATCCGACCTTCTGGCTGCCGTCGTTGTTCAGTGCCGCGCCCTTGATGACCGCATAGATCGTGTCCCGGTCTTCGATCGCGTCACGCAACCGCCGCAGCATGACGATGCCGAGCCCGTTGCTGAACACCGTTCCCGCGGCGTCGCGGTCGAAGGCACGGCAGTGACCGTCGGGTGACAGGATCGAGCCCTCCTGGTGCAGATAGCCGCGCCGCTGCGGCAACAAGATGGATACGCCGCCGGCGAGGGCCATGTCGCACTGATAGGTCTGCAGACTGTGTACCGCTGTGCAGACCGCGACCAGGGAAGTCGAGCAGGCGTTCTGGAGATTGAGTGCCGGCCCCTTCAGATCGAACTTGTACGCGGCGCGCGTCGCGAGATAGTCGTTGCCGTTGGCCATCATCATCAGCACCGGACCCAGGGGGTCGGTCAGGTCCCGGCGCGACAACAGGTTCTCGAAGTAGTAGCTGTTGGTCGTCGCACCGGCGAACACACCGATGGGTCCGTCGAAGCGTTGCGGGTCGTAGCCCGCATGCTCGATCGCCGACCACGCGGACTGGAGGAAGAGTCGTTGCTGAGGATCGAGGACGGCGGCCTCTCTCGGGGTGAATCCGAAGAACTCCTCGTCGAATTCGTCCACCGCCGTGAGAACGCCGCGCGCCCCGACGTAGTTCGGCTTCGAGCATGCGAGCGGGTCGTCGGCATGCGAGGCCTCGATCTCTTCCGTCGCGAACCGTGAAATGCAATCATGCCCGGCGAGCAGGTTCTGCCATAGTTCGGTCACGCTCGGCGAGTCCGGAAAACGACCGGCCATACCGATGATGGCAATGCCGTCCAGCGGATCGTAGGCATCGGAATAGGTCATGGTGTCAGCGTCTTCCGGCTAGGTTGCGTCGGTGTGCAAGGGCTTCGCGTTGTTTTCGGGCGCGTGTCATGGTGGCCTCGCTGGTGGCGCTCTGTTTATGGCCGCTGAGGTGGTTGGCGAGGGTGCGCACGGTGGGGTACTGCAACAGCGCCACCACCGACAGGTCGGTCCGGAAATGGTGGGCGAGTTGGGTGTGTGCGCGCACCAGAAGCAGCGAATGCCCGCCGAGTTCGAAGAAGTGGTCGTCGAGGCCGACTTTGTCGATGCGGAGTACGGCTTTCCAGATGTCGGCGATGGTTTGTTCTGCGGGGTCGCGTGGTGCGGTGTAGGCGGTGGTGGTGTGGGTGCGTTGGCGGGTGGGGGTGGGTAGTGCTTTGCGGTCGAGTTTTCCGCTGGTGGTCAGCGGGAGTTGGTCGAGGTGGTGGAAGTGGGCGGGGACCATGTATTCGGGGAGGTGTTCGCGCAGTGTTTGGCGTAGGTCGGTGAGGAGGGTGGGTGCCGCGTTGGGGGCGACGAGGTAGGCGATGAGTTCTTTGTCGCCGGGGGTGTTTTCGTGGTCGATGACGGCGACTTGGTGGACGTCGGGGTGTGTGGCGATGGTGGTTTCGATTTCGCCGAGTTCGATGCGGAAGCCGCGGACCTTGACTTGTTGGTCCATGCGGCCGAGGTATTCGAGTTCGCCGCTTTCGAGGCGGCGGGCCAGGTCGCCGGTGCGGTACATGGGTGCGCCGTGGAAGGGGTCGGGTAGGAACCGTTCGGCGTTGAGGTCGGGGCGGTTGAGGTAGCCGGCGGCTACTCCGGCGCCGGCGATGCAGAGTTCGCCGGCCACGCCGGTGGGTATGGGTTCGCCGCGGGGGTCGAGTAGGTAGATCCGGATGTCGGGCAGGGGTGTGCCGATGATGCTGCCGAGGCCTGCGTCGAGGTGGGCTTGGGTGATGTGTTGGTGTGTGACGTAGAGGGTGGCCTCGGTGGGGCCGTACATGTTGATGATCTGTGGGGTGTGGTCGCCGTAGCGGTCGAACCAGGGTTGCAGGGATTGCAGGTGTAGGGCTTCGCCGCAGAGCAGGATGTATCGCAGGGCGAAGTGGGCTGGGTCTGCGGTGTGGTCGACGTCGATGAATGCTTGGAATCCGGTGGGGGTTTGGCTCATGACGGTGACGTGTTCGCGTTCGACCAGAGCGCGGAAGGCGGCTGGGTCGCGGCTGGTGTCCTGGGTGACGATGACCAGGCGGGCGCCGGTCAGCAGAGCGCCCCATAGTTCGGAGACCGAGATGTCGAACGAGTAGGAGTGCCAGAGGGTCCAGACGTCTTCGGAGTTGAAGCCGAAGTGTGGGATGGTGGCGGCGAACAGGCGCAGCACGTTGTGGTGGGTGACGCGTACGCCTTTGGGTTTTCCGGTGGATCCGGAGGTGTACATGACGTAGGCCAGGTCGGTGCTGGTGGCTTCGGCCGGTGGTGGGGTGGGTGTGGTGATCGGCGGTGGTGGTTGGTCTTGTAGTGGTTGGTCCAGGCATACGGTGTGCACGGGTAGCGGGTGCAGTTCGTCGACGAAGGCGTGTTGGGTCAGTACCACGTGCACGGCGGCGTCGGTGAGCATGAAGGCGATGCGGTCGGTGGGGTAGAGCGGGTCCATGGGTAGGTAGGCGGCACCGGCTTTGAGGATGGCCAGGATGGCGATGACGACGTCGGGGCCGCGGTGTAGGCGTAGTCCGACCACGTCTCCGGCGCCGATGCCCAGCGCGCGTAGGTGTGCGGCGACCGCTTCGGCGCGGGTATCGAGTTCGGCGTAGCTCAATTCCAATCGCCCGGAGGAGGTCTCGGCGCTGATAGCGATCGCCGCTGGGGTCGCGGTGGCTTGGCGGGCGAACCCGGCATGCAATGTCTCATCCCGGGTCGGGATCGTCGGAATCGGTTCCACACCCACCAACTCCACACGTTCGGTGCCGGTGAGCGGGTTCAGGTCGCTGATGTGGGTGCAGTGCGGATCAGCCAATCCGGTCAACAGGTTCATCAGATGACCGAGCATCCGCGTGATCACCACATCGGAGAAACGCTGCGTCGAATACTCCAGCCGGAACATCATCTCGCCACCACCGGCATCGCCCCACGCCCGCAATGCCAGCGGGAAGTTCGTCAGTCCGACGTAGCGAAACCGCCGGCCCGGACTCTGCAGAAGTGCGTCGAGGGTCTTGTGGTCATAGATCACGATGCTTTCGAACAGTTTGCCGCCACGAGCGACACCGCTGCAGGCGTGGACTGTTGCCAGCGGCGCGTACTCGAACGGCCGCACACCGAGTTGCTGGGCACGTAACGACTGCAACCAGGGCATGACCTCGGCGCCATCATCCACCTCTGCCCGCATCGGCAACGTATTGAAAAGTGGGCCGACGATTCGCTCGGCCCCATCCAATCCGTTGCGACCGACGCGGGTGGTGCCGAACACCACGTCGGACTCACCGCTGTACCGGTACAACAACACCGCCCACGCGGCTTGCACCATCGTGTTCACCGTCACGCCGGCCCGTTCGGCCGCGTTACGAATGGCCTCCGAACAAGACCACGAGAGGCGACGCTCGATCGCGTCGGACCTCACACTCACGCCACGCCGGTTCGGTGCATCGACCCCAAAAAGCGTCGGTGCTGCGAAGTCACCCAACCGTGATTGCCAGAATTGTTCTGCCGCAGTGGAATCCTGCGAGCCCAGCCATGTGACGTAGTCACGGAACGGGCGCACCGGTGGTAGCGAGAGGACCTCGCCATTGCGGGCAGCGTCATAGAACATGAGCCATTCACGCAGCGCGATGAACGAGCGTCCGTCGCCGATTGCATGATGAAAGGTATAGAGCGCCCGCGTCTTTTCGCCGGGGAACCGGGCAATGAACAGACGCATCATCGGCGCGAACGACAGGTCGAAGTCGCGGCGGCGATCGGCACGGACATACGCATCGAAACGCTGTTGCGCGACCTCCAGAGGAACGGCGGTCCAGTCGGCGATCAGGGTGGGCATCTCCGGTCGCGCCAACACTTCCTGCCGTGGCTCCCCAAGATCGCTCCATCGCAGTCGTGTACGCATCACCGGATAGCGCGCCATCACGTCAGACATGGCTTTTACGAACAACTCCTCATCGAGTTGCTCGTCCAGCTCGAAGGTGATCTGCTCGATGTCGACCCCGGAGCCGGGCGCGCTCATCGCATGGAACAGCATCCCCTGTTGCAGGGGGGTCAGCTCGTACGAATCAACGACGTCGACCATGGTCAACTACCCCGCTCAGCATGTGCTGCACACCCCGCCCCCCGATGTCGCATGGTGTCTTCGGTCGGTTCTTCCGGCCTGTCGAGATTCAGGGTACCGACTTCCAGCAAAGAGAAACAGGCTTCTGAGCCGCAGAGCCTTCGCGACGCTTGGCAAACGATTGTCGGTGCAATCGCGTGGGTTTGGGCATTTAGGAGAGGTTGCGGGACCGAAAAGCTCGTATCTGGCAAACTCTTCACCGGCGGCGGACGAATGGTCCTGGACTACCGCCCGCATCGATGTACCTAAGCGTTGTGGTCCGAATGATTCAGATCGGAACCAGTCCTGGGAGGGGCCCGTACCCTGTGCTGTGGGCCTGTCCCCATTGACGTCGACGTGCGATTTCAGCAACGGTGTGCAGATCGCCGGACAGTGCGCCCCCGTGGATCGGATGGCTGAGCAGTCTTGCATGAACCCGGTCCGCGTCGGCGCCGTTCTGATGCCGGCAAGTACATCGCCGTACACCGAGACGGTGGCGAAAAGACAACCTATAAAGGAGAACCAGCGGTTACTGAGGCATCTGCGCTCGTGGGTCCATACTCGAGCAGGTCTGCGCCGGAGCGGCCACGTGTGGTTCGTCCGGCCGAGATCGGCATTGCCTGCTGATCAGCCACAGGTGCCATTGACATGCGAAACAGCAAAGTCTTACCCTAAAACTTGGCAGCGCTTCGGATGGCGCTTATGGGCCCGGGGTGGGTGATGTTCAGATGACTTCGAATTTTTCGGCTCGCGCGCACAAGGAGTCTCCTTCGGTCGAGCAGATAGATGGGCCACCCATGACGGCGTTGCCGCGGCGGGACCACAACTACCATGAGAATGGTAGGGAAATCATTGCTGTGCTTGTGGTTTCGGGAGTCGTCGTCTCATCCTGGGCGCTGTTCCCATCCGCAATCGAGTCGACAACCTACGTCCCGTTGCCTGAGGTGTCGCTCCCCGGTGCGTTGTCGATCAACCAGGATGAACCCGGCCGCCAAGCCGGATTGCCTCCTATTGCTCTGTCTCGCAACAACGTCGATGTCGATGCCAATGTGATCTCGGTGGCGGGAAAGCCCCAGATCCGTTATGCCAGTGCGGTGATCGACGTGAGTGTGATACCGATTCGGTCAAAACTGGAAGCACTACTGAGAATTCTCCACGCTCAGATGGACGAGTTGGACGCGGCTGAGCTGGGGGCGAAGATCGAGGCGCTGCTGGAGCTGCCGGATTCGGTCCTCGTCCAATTACTTCAGCATCCTGACCTCGTCGGTTTGAACGTCGTGCTGGACTCGGTGTTCTACGGGACGTCCGGCGTGGGTGACATCAAGACTCAGCTGGACAAGGTTGACGTGGCGACTGTGCCGGGAGCCGGGGATCAGGTTCAGGTGGTCAAAGTGAGCGAGCACGTGGCGTTCACGGTACGTACGCCGACGGCCGATGAGGGTGTCACGACATCGATCGTGGCTGCGGAGTCGGTGCCGACAGCGGCAGAAGCGCTGATGACGGTTGCCGTTCGGTTCGATGAGCTGGCCGGCGTCATCGTGTCCACGTTCACGACGGCGGCCCCACCGCCGCCTGCACCTCTGCCTGCGCCGGCCCCGATGACAATGATGGCGCAGTTCGAGTTCGCCCCAGCCCCGATCGCGGCACCAGTCAGTGTGGACGTCGCTCCGCCGCCGCCGCAGCCGCCGGTCGAACATGTGCACGTGTCGACGACCTCGGCGGAGCCGGCCCAGCACACGTCCGAAGACGCGAAGATCGTAAGAGAACAGTTCGAGTCCGACGAGTCGGTACCGCAGCACAACGTGGGTAATTCATCCCCGTCCGGCTCCCCACGGGCGCCGGAGGCGCAATCGGCACATCCCTCGGACGATGATCCGCCGAACGGTGATGGTGGCGTCGCTGGTGGCGCATCGGAGGGCACGTCGGGCTCCGGAGGCTCTGGTGACGGCGATTCCGGTGCCGGAAATGGGTCCGACGGCTCGTCCGGCGGGGACAGCGGCGGGGGCGCTTAGCTCCCGGCTGTCCGCATTCGACTTGCAGACCAGGCGGGTCGGGTATGGGTGCCGCGCATCGATGGCCGGCACCCATACCCCCGCATGTCGCCGGTAACCACGCGGTATCGCGGCTCATGTCGTGGTGCCGCGTTCACGTGACCACGCGGCGTGCCGGCTGGTTCTGTCCGCCACGCAACCGTCAACTCGTCTCAATCCTTCGGTCGACAGGCCGTCTAAATCCTTCGGTCGACATGCCAGATCTTCGGACTCGATCCAGGATGCGTCGGATGAATGCTCGAAAATTCGCTAGAACTCAACGCTCGGTGACTGAAAAGGTTGCGGGCTACGATTGGCGTAAATTAATATTTTTGCCAACTTACGACTACGTACCCTGGTCTGGCGGATATGATCACAACGGATCAAGCGTCATCGCCCGAAGTGGGTTCTCTGGAAGGATCTGCTTCAGCGGAGGAGGGAAATTAGCCAAATCTGCCTACCCGCGTATTTTTTGCTCAGCAACGTCCGCTCCGGCGGGTCGGGTTGGGCGGGTGGGCACCTTGATCAACAGGTGCGAATCGATCCCGGGGGAGTGATGTGAAGGCTTATGGGTCAGTGGCGCGGTCATGGGAGCCCGCGTATGGCGGACCGGCCGGCCAGTCGGTACATGGCACAGGAGGGTCGATCTCGGGGGCGCCGAACGGGAGATCCTCGACGGCCGTTGCGGTAGCCATGATGGACGCCGAGGTTCCCATTTCTCGTGGCGACGTACGGGTTCTGATCGTCGACGACTGCATTCTTTACCGCGACAGCTTGGCCGACGCCCTGACCAGCAGCAATATCGAGGTTGTGGGGATCGCCTGGGACGCGACGACGGTGGTGGCAGCCATCCGCGCGGGTGCGGTCGACATTGCGCTGGTCAACATCGCAACTGCCGGCAGTGCGGCGCTGATCGGTGTGGCACTGGCAACGAATCCGAAGTTGCGGGTCGTCGTGCTGGGCGTTCCTGACGACGACGAGTCAGGTGTCATTGCGTGTGCGGAGGCCGGCGTCGCCGGCTACCACACGCGGACAGAATCGTTGGATGATCTGCTCGAGTTGGTCGGCAAGGTCGCTGCCGGCGAATCGGTTTGCTCACCGCGAGTCTCCGCGATACTGATGCGGAGATTGTCGGCGTTAGCTGCCCAGCAGGGGCCTGCACCGAAAGGTCTGGTCCTCACCGCTCGGGAGGATCAGATCCTGGGCATGCTCACCCAGGGGCTGTCCAATCGGGATATCGCAGCTCAGCTCTCGATCGCCGTACACACGGTCAAGAATCACGTCCACAGCCTGCTGACCAAGTTCGGCGTGAGTTCACGTGCGCAGGCGGTAGCCCTTGCTCATACCATGCGATACGACGTTGCCCTGGCAGAGAACCAGTCCGGATCGAGCTGAGATTCGAACCATTCGGTCTATGTACCGGCAACGTGACGGTGCCAGATAGTCGAAGGCGTGTATATCGCTCTGGCCACGATCTTTTCGAGACTGTGCCTGTGGCAGCGTCCGGCCGACGACCATCCGTCGCGCGATTGCCTGCACGTCAACGGTGCATGGCTGGCGGGCGAGCCGCGGCAGGAGTCGCGATATGCCGCCGAGATGGTCAAAGCCATCGCAGCCTTGAACAGCTGGGAAGTCATCGTTCACGTGCCGGCGGGTGTCACCGGAGCCTTGCCGACCTGGCTTTGCGGCCCGCACATCCAAGTTCGGTCGACGAGATTCGCCGGCAGGGTCTTCGAACAGATCTATCTGCCGTGGGTGACCGCCGGACAGCAGCTGTTGAACTTCGCCGGGACGGCGCCCCTGCTCAAGCGCAGACAACTGGTGACCATCCATGATGCCGCGCTGTTCCGGCGGCCCGCGGCGTTGCGGGGAAAGAAAGTTCGTCTCCGCTATCTTGCCCTGTGGTGGCTCGGCAGGGCGGCTGACGGGCTGGCCACGACAGCAATGTTCACCGCGCACGAACTATCCGATGTCCTACGTGTCGACGTCGACCGCTTCGTCGTGGCACAAGGTGCGGCGGACATGCTGACGGGGGTGAATCCGACGCCCCCGCCCGTGGCATGGACAGGGAAAGAGTTCCTGATCATCGGTTGGTCCGCGCAGCACACAAGTGTGCTTGCGATCGCTCGGGCGGTCACCGAATCCGGCCGCAGGGTGGTGGTCGTCGGCCTGCCCGAGAAGAGCTGCGAACGCGGCACCGTGGATGTGTTGTGCGACTGCGTCGCCGTACCGCGATCACTGACCGATGCCGAGTTGGCCTGGCTGTATAGGCATGCGCGGGCAGTGATCGTGCCATCGGACTATGAGACGCTTGGTCTGGCGACGCTGGAGGCGCAGGCGCTCGGTTGCCCTGTCGTGTGTTCGGATTCGGCTGCGCTGCCTGAGATCTGCCGCGACGGAGGGCTGTACTTCGACGTAGGTGACCCCGACCTGCTGATCGCACAACTAGACAGGCTCGACGCCGAACCTGGCCTCTGTGATGAGTTGCAACGCAAAGGACTTGCGAATTCGCAGCGCCATACCTGGAGGGAATCGGCGCTGAAGGTGACGCAGTGGTGTCGACGGCACCAATGTCGCGGGATTCTCGTCCGCTGAGAGCGCGTACGCCGCAGTCCCTGACCGCCCTTTTGCAACTGCACCGGATTCGGGCCGACGGGCGCGCGACGACTCGATCAGCGTGGGATCAGCTCGATACCGGAGAGCACCACGGTGTTGTCGCGGCTCGGTGCGGTCAGTGTCCCGATGAACTTGCCGTCCTGGCGCCAGATGTTTGCCTGCAGCGTCTCACCCGGGATGACGGTGCCGGCGAACCGCGCGCCATAGGTGTCGACCTGGGCGACGTCACCGTCGAGGAACTGATCGACGATCGCCTTGGCGCCGATGCCGTAGGTGCACAGTCCGTGCAGGATCGGCCGGTCGAAGCCGGCGGCCTTGGCGAAGCCCGGATCGGAGTGCAGCGGGTTGCGGTCACCGCAGAGCCGGTACAGCAGTGCCTGCTGGGGCAGGGTTGGCAGCGCGAGCTCGGCGTCGGGGGCCCGGTCGGGCAGTTCCACTGCGGTGGACGGCCCCCGCTCGCCGCCGAAGCCGCCCTCGCCGCGGGCGAAGATGGAGCGCTTGGTCGTCCACAGCACCGTGCCCGATTCGTCGGTCACGGTGGACTCGCTGACGATGACGGCGGCCTTGCCCTTGTCCCAGATCTCGGTGAACCGCTGCTTGGAGAAACCCTTGCCGATGGTGGGGATGGGGCCGGGCACGGTGACGCCCTCGCTGGCGTGCAGCACCTTGGACAGCTCGATGTCGATACCGGGGAACTGCACCGTCGGCGCCTCGGTCATGTGGAAGCTGACCGCGACATTGCCGAAGGTCGGCAGTACCTGCGGGGTGTTGTCGGTGAGGTAGCGCAGTTCGCGCTCGTCCATCGGATCCGCGCCGGCTCCCAGGCCCAGGTGATAAAGCTGGATATCGCTACTGGTCCAAGAGAACTCGATGGGCTCCAGGTCGGCGGCGAGCGCCTTCTCGACATCGATGGGCATGTCAGGCCTTTCCGGCAATATCGAGGGCCGCGAGGTATCCGAAGGTCATGGCGGGACCGATGGTGCCGCCCGGGCCGGGGTAGGTGTGACCCATCACCGGTGAGCTGACATTACCTGCGGCCCAGAGCCCCTCGATGACGGAGTCGTCGTCACGCAGCGCCCGACCGTGCACATCGGTACGGATACCGCCCTTGGTGCCCAGATCGCCGGGCACCATCTTGGCGGCGTAGAAAGGGCCGTTCTTGATCTCGCCCAGGTTCGGGTTCGGCTTGTTGGTGGGATCGCCGTAGTAGCGGTCGTACGCACTCTCGCCGCGGTGGAAGTCCTCGTCCACACCCGAGCGGGCGAAACCGTTGAACCGCTCGATGGTGACGTTCAACGCATCCGATGCCAGTCCGGTCTTCTCGGCGAGTTCGGACAGGCTCTCCGCCTTGACGACAACGCCGGTTTCCAGCCACTTCTTCGGGATACGTTGTCCGGGCTGCAATCCCGCGAAGATGTAGCGGTCGCGATACTGCTGGTCGAAGATCAGCCAGGCCGGCACGTTCTCACCGGGCCCGGAGCCCTGGCCGTATTCGCCGCCGTACATGTGATGGCACGCCTCGACGTACGGCATCGATTCGTTCATGAAGCGTTTGCCGTTGAGGTTGACGATGATCGACCCGGGCGAGTTGCGCTCGGACAGCGCGAACCACGGGGCATCGACCAGCGGGACCGTCGGCCCCCACCAGGAATCCTCCATGATCTCCAGTGCGGCGCCCAGCTTCTCGGCGGCCAGGATCCCGTCGCCGGTGTTGGCCGCCGCGCCCACGGTCCACTCAGTCGTGATCGGCTGACGCTGGTACTTGGTGCGCATCTCCTGGTTATGCTCGAAGCCGCCGGAGCCCAGGATGACGCCCTTGCGAGCCCGGATCAGTTGCGGCTCAGCGGATTCCGGAGAACCCGCGGTCCGCACGTAGATACCGCGCACCACACCGTCCTCGATGAACAGATCGGTCAGCGCGGTGTTCAGCAGCACCGGCACATTGGCCTTCTGCAGCCCGATGCGCAGCGGCGCGATGAGCGCGCGGCCCATGCCGACCAGATTTTTTCCGGTCGCGTTGGCCCACACCGAGCGCACGCCCACCTTGAGGCTGCGCAGCACACCGCGCGGATGCCGCTTGAGCTGATTGAGCCGGACATAGTCCTGCTGCAGCACCACCATGTTGAGCGGTACCTTTCCGTACGGCGGCTCCAGGCCCTTCTCGTCGGGGCCGAGCTTCTTGGCGTTGAACGGCTTGGGTTCCACCGACCGGCCGGTGGCCTTGCCACCGGGGGTCTCCGGGTAGTAATCGGAGTAGCCGGGCACCCAGCACAGCTTCAGCGGCGAGTTCTTCAACACGAAGGACAGCATCTCCGGACCGCGGTCCAGGTAGGTGTCGATCTTCTCGGCCGGCACGACGTCGCCGATGATCGCGTGCAGGTACTTGCGGGCCTCGGCGGCGCTGTCCTTGACGCCGTCGCGCTGGAGCACCTCATTGTTCGGAATCCACACGCCACCGCCCGATCGGGCCGTCGAACCGCCATAGTGTGCGGCCTTCTCAACGACTACTGTCGAGAGTCCCTGGTGAGCAGCGGTGAGGGCGGCAACCATGCCGGCGGCACCACTGCCGACCACGACGACGTCATACACCTGTCCAGTCATGTAGAACACGTTATAGAATTGCAGTGCCTTTCGACAACAGGCCCGTAACTGTGCCGGTCGAGGGCCTAATAGGATTATGAGGGGAATTCACCACGATGCTTAGTATCGAGGTCCGCGATGAGCTTGCGGCCGATCTGGCTCAGGCGGAGCGCAGCAAGGTGGCGACCACGCCGTTGACGGATCGGTATCCCGATATCGACGTGGTGGATGCCTACGAGATCCAGTTGATCAACATTCGGCAGCGGGTGGCCGAGGGCGCCCGGGTGGTGGGCCACAAGGTGGGGCTCTCCAGTGAGGCGATGCAGAAGATGATGGGCGTCGACGAGCCCGATTACGGGCATCTGTTGGCCGATATGCAGGTGTATGAGGACAAGCGGGTGGAGGCGGGGCGGTTCCTGTATCCGCGGGTGGAGGTCGAGGTGGGTTTCATCCTGGCCGACGACCTGCCGGGTGCGGGTTGCACCGAGGACGACGTGTTGGCGGCGACGGCGGCGTATGCGCCGTCGATCGAGTTGATCGATACCCGGATCACCGACTGGAAGATCAAGTTGTGCGACACGATCGCCGACAATGCGTCTTCGGCGGGTTGGGTGTTGGGGCCGGAACGGGTGTCGCCCAAGGATATTGATATCAAGAACATCAATGCGACCCTGAAGCGCAATGGTGAGGTGGTGGCCGAGGGTCGCAGTGATGCGGTGTTGGGTAACCCGGTGACCTCGGTGGCGTGGTTGGCGCGCAAGGTCGATCAGTTCGGGGTGCGTCTGCGGGCCGGGGACATTGTGTTGCCCGGTGCCTGCATGCGTGCGATAGATGCCACTCCGGGTGACGATTTCGTAGCTGAATTCGACGGGCTAGGTTCAGTCCGTCTCTCTTTCGAGTAGGAGCCCTTTATGGCCGAAAAACTATCGGTAGCCATTGTGGGGTCGGGCAATATCAGCACCGACCTGCTGTACAAGCTGCTGCGCTCGGAGTGGTTGGAGCCGCGGTGGATGATCGGTATCGATCCGGAGTCCGAGGGGTTGGCGCGAGCCCGCAAGCTGGGGTTGGAGACCTCCCATGAGGGGGTGGATTGGCTGCTGAATCAGTCCGAGAAGCCCGATGTGGTGTTCGAGGCGACGTCGGCGTATGTGCATCGTGATGCCGCCCCGCGGTACGCGGACGCCGGTATCACCGCCATCGATCTGACCCCGGCCGCGGTCGGGCCGGGGGTGATCCCGCCGGCGAATCTGCATGCGCATCTGGATGCGCCGAACGTGAACATGGTGACCTGCGGTGGGCAGGCGACCATTCCGATGGTTTATGCGGTCAGTCGTGTCGTGGATGTGCCGTATGCCGAGATCGTGGCGTCGGTGTCCTCGGCGTCGGCGGGTCCGGGCACGCGGGCCAATATCGACGAATTCACCAAGACCACCAGTGCCGGTGTGCGGGACATCGGTGGGGCTGCTCGGGGTAAGGCGATCATCATCCTGAATCCGGCCGAGCCGCCGATGATCATGCGCGACACCATCTTCTGTGCGATTCCCGAGGATGCCGATCACGCGGCGATCACCGCGTCGATCAAGGAGGTCGTCGCCGAGGTGCAGACCTATGTGCCCGGTTACCGGTTGCTCAATGAGCCGCAGTTCGATGAGCCGTCGGTGGTCAACGGCGGACAGCACGTGGTGACCACGTTCGTCGAGGTCGAGGGTGCCGGAGACTATCTGCCGCCGTACGCGGGGAATCTGGACATCATGACCGCGGCAGCGACGAAGGTCGGCGAGGAGATCGCCAAGGAACGCGTGGGTGCGGGAGCGGGAGCACAGGCATGAGCAGCAGCGAGCAGCGAAGCGGATCGCGCATCGGCGCCGTAGGCGAGATTTTCTTCAACCCGGTGTGGGACATCCGGATGACCGACACGTCGCTGCGCGACGGGTCCCACCACAAGCGTCATCAGTTCAGCAAGGACGAGGTGCAGTCCATCGTGGCCGCGCTGGACACCGCCGGTGTGCCGGTCATCGAGGTCACCCACGGTGACGGTCTGGGTGGCTCGTCGTTCAACTACGGCTTCTCCAAAACTCCTGAGCAGGAACTGATCAAGCTGGCGGCCGAGACCGCCAAGGAAGCCAAGATCGCCTTCCTGATGCTGCCCGGTGTGGGTACCAAGGAGGACATCAAGGAGGCGCAGAACAACGGCGGGGAGATCTGCCGCATCGCCACGCACTGCACCGAGGCTGATGTCTCCATTCAGCATTTCGGGCTGGCCCGTGAACTCGGGCTGGAGACCGTGGGCTTTTTGATGATGAGCCACACCATCTCGCCGGAGAAGCTGGCTGCCCAGGCCCGCATCATGGCTGACGCCGGTTGCCAGTGTGTGTATGTCGTCGACTCGGCCGGTGCGCTGGTGCTCGACCAGGTCTCCGATCGGGTCAGTGCCCTGGTGGCCGAACTCGGTGACGATGCGCAGGTGGGTTTCCACGGGCACGAGAACCTCGGGCTGGGTGTCGCGAACTCGATCGAGGCGGTCCGGGCCGGGGCCAAGCAGATCGACGGCTCGTGCCGGCGGTTCGGCGCCGGGGCCGGTAACGCGCCGGTGGAGGCGTTGATCGGGGTGTTCGACAAGATCGGTGTCAAGACCGGTATCGACTTCTTCGATATCGCCGACGCCGCCGAGGAGGTTGTCGCCCCGGCGATGCCGCAGGAGTGCCTGCTGGATCGCAACGCGCTGATCATGGGCTACTCGGGGGTGTACTCCAGCTTCCTCAAGCACGCCATCCGCCAGTCCGAACGCTACGGCGTGCCCGCGCATCAGCTGCTGCACCGGGCAGGGCAGCGCAAGCTGATCGGCGGCCAGGAGGATCAGTTGATCGACATCGCGCTGGAGATCAAGCGCGAGATGGAGAACGCCGGCTGATCCAGTCGGTCAGCAGTGTGTTGAACCGGTCGGGTTCCTCCCACATCGGGCAGTGCCCGCTGTCGGCGAAGACGTGCAGTTCGGCGTCGGTCAAGGCCTCCTTGAGCCAGTCCGCCGAGGCCAGCTTGACCACCTTCTCGTCCGCACCCCAGAGGAGAAGGTGGGGCACGTCGTTCCCCTGCAAGAAACCGCGGAAGTCGCGCAGCGTCTGGTCGGCCAGGATCACCGTGCCCGGGTTGGGTTCGATCTTGGTGATCTCTCCCACGAGCAGCGCGGCGTCCTCCTCGGGCACCGGGTCCTTGAACATCTCGGGGACGAACTCGGCGAAGAAGCCGGCGAAGTCCGACTGCATGGCGTCGACGTACTCGCTCAGCACATCCGGGTCGGCGATCCCGTGCGGCCAGTCGGGGCGGGTCAGATCGGCCGGCCCCTGGGAGACGACGGCCAGTCGGCTGCACCGGTCGGTGCTGAACTGGCGCAGGTGGTCCCACAAGACGAACGAGCCCATCGACCAGCCCACGCCCGTCACGTCCTGCAGGTCCAGGCCGACCATGAGGTCGTGCAGATCGCGGGCATACTGCGCGACGGTGTTGCCGGTGGCCGATGTCGGCGAATCACCGTGCGAGCGCAGGTCCACCGCGATGACTCGATGACTCTGCGACAGCGCATCGATGTTGTGGGCGAAGAACGCACTCGTCATGCAGACACCGTGGACCAGCAGCACGGCCGGGCCGCTGCCCCGGTCGACATAGGCCATCGATGCACCGTCGGGGAGGACGAAATCTTTTTTGTCGGGAAAGATCACCCCCTCACCTAACACTCTTGCTGTCAGACGCGCAGGGCATGCTGGGGTGATGGTGACCCGAGAAGACGCCCAGGCGATCCTCGAACAACTTGCCGGGCCGGAGGCAGCGCTGCGCGACGACCAGTGGACGGCCATCGAGGCGCTGGTGGTGGGCCGCAGGCGTGCCCTGGTGGTGCAGCGCACCGGTTGGGGAAAGTCGGCGGTGTATTTCATCGCGGCCAAGCTGCTGCGCGCGGCCGGGCGCGGGCCGACAGTCATCGTGTCCCCACTGCTGGCGCTGATGCGCAACCAGGTCGATGCCGCGCGTAGAGCCGGGGTACAGGCCGCCACCATCAACTCCAGCAATGTCACCGAGTGGCAGGATGTGCACCGGCGCGTCGAGGCCGGTGAGCTCGATGTGCTGTTGGTCAGCCCGGAACGGTTGAACAATCCCGACTTTCGTGATCAGGTGCTGCCCGCACTGGCCGCCGACGCCGGTCTGGTGGTGGTCGACGAGGCGCACTGTGTATCGGACTGGGGCCACGATTTCCGGCCCGACTACCGGCGCATCCGCACACTGGTCGCCGAACTCGGCGCCGACATCCCGGTGCTGGCCACCACGGCGACCGCGAACGACCGGGTGGTCGAGGATGTCGCGGCGCAGTTGGGCGTCGGTGGTGCTGCCGATGATGCCTTGGTGCTGCGCGGCGGGTTGGATCGGGAGTCGCTGCGGCTGTCGGTGGTGCAGGCCGGCGGTCCGGCGCAACGCGCGGCATGGCTGGGAGCGCAGCTGGATTCACTGCCCGGCTCGGGCATCGTGTACACCCTGACGGTCGCTCAGGCCCACGATATCGCCACCCTGCTGCGCGACCAGGGGCATACCGTCGCCGCGTACACCGGGGGCACCGAGACCGCCGAACGTGAACAGTTGGAAGCCGATCTGCTGGGCAACAAGGTCAAGGCGTTGATCGCGACCTCGGCCCTGGGCATGGGTTTCGACAAGCCCGACCTCGGGTTCGTCGTGCACCTGGGTGCCCCATCCTCGCCCATCGCCTATTACCAGCAGGTCGGCCGAGCCGGCCGCGCGACCGCCAGCGCCGAGGTGATCCTGCTGCCGGGCCGTGAGGACGCCGACGTCTGGCGGTACTTCGCTTCGGTGGCGTTTCCGTCGGAACCCATGGTGCGCAACGTGATCAATGCACTCGAGTCCGAGCGGCCGCTGTCCACGGCGGCGCTGGAACCGCTGGTCGATCTCAATCGCTCACGGCTGGAGATGGTGCTCAAGGTGCTCGATGTCGACGGTGCCGTCCGCCGGGTGAAGGGCGGCTGGATCGCCACCGGAGTGCCATGGGAGTACGACGAACCCCGCTATCGGCGGCTGGATGAGGCGCGCAAGCGTGAGCAGCAGGCGATGCTCGACTATCAGAGCACCACCGAATGCCGAATGACGTTCCTGCGCAAGCAACTCGACGATCCCGAACTGGGTCTGCAGCCGTGCGGCCGGTGTGACAACTGCACCGGCCCGCAGTACACGGCGGAGGTGGACGCCGGCGCGGCCGAGGCGACCCGTGAACAGCTCATGCGACCGGGGGTGGAGATCGCACCGCGTAAGCAGTGGCCGACCGGCATGGCGCGCATCGGTGTCGACCTGTCGGGACGTATCGGGGACGGGCCATCGCCGGGCCGGGTGATCGGGCGGCTGACCGACCTGGGGTGGGGTGCGCGGTTGCGCGGCCTGCTCGACGAGCCCGATGGTGAGGTGCCCGCCGAGGTGGTGAACGCCGCCGTCGCGGTGCTCAAGGCTTGGGATTGGCAGCACCGGCCGACGGCGGTATTGGCTCTGGATTCCCAGCGGCACCCGCTGCTGATCGGAAGTATGGCCGCCCGGCTGGCCGAGGTCGGCCGGCTCAAAGATCTTGGAGTGCTGCAGTATTCACCACAGCACCGGCCGGTTGTCGCCGCGAACTCGGCGTACCGGGTGGCCGCCCTGCGTGATGCCTGGGAGGCGCCGGCCGGTGTCGCGGGCGAGACGGTGCTGCTGGTCGACGATATGACCGATACCGGGTGGACCATGACGATGGCGGCATTGACCATCCGTGAGGCAGGTGCCGCGGATGTCTTGCCGTTCGCGTTGGCCGCCGTCAGCTGAGTCCCGAGCGATGAGTTTGCGCCGTGGGCCGAGTCGGTATCGGGGACAACACCTGGTTGAAGGAGCATGAGGATGGCCGACGCAGTGACCGGACCCGGCAGTTACTTTCCCTCGATCGAGAAGAAGTACGGTCGGCCGATCGCGGAGTGGCAGCAACTCATCCGTTCGTCGCCGCTGACCAAACACATGGAACTGGTCGGCATGCTCAAGGCCGAACACGGTATGGGCCACGGCCACGCCAACGCGCTGGTCGCCTACACCTTGGCCGAGGACAAGTAATCACCACGGCTTGGTGCCGCCCAGTTGTGTGGTGAGTGCGTCCGCGGTCAGCAGTAACCCGCCGGCGCGCTCGGTGATCTCGGTATCGGTCAGCGCCGCGCCGATCTGCAGGGACACGACCATCACCTGGCGCCGGTGGTGATCAAAAACCGGTGCGGCGATGACGTTGACATCGTGGCGTTCCAGCCCGTCGGGCTCACCACGCAGGTAGACCCGTTCGCCGATATCGGACACCAATTCGCCCAGCAGGGCCCGTAACTCGTCCGGCAGGGTATTCGACATGCCGGCCATCAGCGCGTACAGCCTGCGACCGCCCGGGGTGAGGCGCTCGACGAGATAGCCCGACGCTCGGCATTCGGTGATGACCCGCTCCAGCCGGTCGGTGTCGGTGCGCAACGGGATGGTCGCCTCCTTGGCCAGCCAGTCCCGTACGGCGCCCTCGTCCCACAGCACGAACATCAGGCCGACCGGTGGGGCGAACGGATAGCTCTGCCCGACCCGGACCGTCGCGGGGGTGCCCGGTGGCGCCACGAGTTCCAGCAGGGTGATGCGGTCGTCGACCACGCCGGATAACGCGGCGGTGGTACCGAACCGGTCGGACAGCCTGCGCAGTTCGTCGCGGGCCGCGGGGCTCACACGCAACGACTCCTGGGCAGTGTGTCCCAGCGTGATCAGCTCGGGGCCCAGTCGGTAGGTCTTGTCGCGGCCGTCGCCGGTGTCGCGCACCAGATAGCCGGCCTCGGTCAGGGTCGTCAGGATCCCCAGACAGGTGGGCTTGCTCAGGCCGACGCGGCGAGCCAGTTCGGACAGTCCGAATCGGTCGTGTGGGTGCCGGGCGAGGAAGTTCAGCACGGCGACGACGCGGACGGTGGGTGGTGAGGCGCGCACCGTCGACTCCGCTGACATCAGACGCCTCCCGCACGTTGACTCGAATTAGAACGCGTTCTAGTCTCAGGTCGGAAACTCTACCACCACGGTCCAATAATGGAACGAAAGGCAGCAGTCCGGATGTATGCACAACCGTTGGTCGACGCCATCGCCGAGGCCGAGCGCCTGGTCGCCGAGGCCCCCTTCATCGAATCGGAGGCCGACCTGCTCGAAGGCCTCCAGTACCTGGCCGGCTGCATCGCGGCCTGCACCCACGTGGCGTTCGACTACGACCGCGACCACCCCTTCCTGCACAGCGGCACCGGTCCCTTCACCAAGATGGGTCTGGACAATCCGGACACCATGTACTTCGGCACCCGGGTGCAACCGGGTCACGAATACGTCGTCACCGGCCGCCGGGGGACCACCACCGATGTCAGCTTCCAGCTGCTCGGCGGCGAGTACACCGATGAGGTGGTGCCCGACAGCGAGACCGCGTTCGACGATCGCAAGCTCGATATCGCCGCCGATGGCACCTTCGAATGGCGGTTCACCCCGGCCGAGCCGTCCCAGCTGGTGATCCGGGAGGTCTACAACGACTGGTCGGCACAGCGCGGGTCCTTCGCCATCGCCCGTACCGACACGGCCGGTACCGCACCGGACCCGCTGAGCATGGCGCTCATCGAGAAGCGGTTCTCGGTGGCCGGTAAGCAACTCGTACAGCGGGTGAAGACCTGGCTGCAGTTCCCGAAGTGGTTCTACGACAACCTGCCGGTCAACACACTGACCGCGCCGCGGCTCACTCCGGGTGGACTGGCCACCCAGTATTCCTCGGTGGGGCATTACGACATCACGCCGGATCAGGCGATCATCATCACGCTGCCGGTCTCTGATGCTCCCTACCTGGGCTTCCAGCTCGGCAGCCTGTGGTACATCTCGCTGGACTACATCAATCACCAGACTTCGCTGAACGGTACTCAGGCACAGGCGGATCCGGACGGCAAGATCCGCATCGTGGTCGCCGACCAGAATCCCGGCGTGACGAACTGGTGCGAGACACTCGGTCACGGCCGCGGATATCTGCAGTTCCGCTGGCAACGGGTGTCCCGGCAGCTCACCGAGGCCGACGGGCCGACCATGGAGCTGGTCGATATCGGCAAGGTGGTCGATGTGCTGCCCTACTACGAGTCGAACAAGATCTCCGATGACGAGTGGCGGGCGCGGATCGCGCTGCGTCAGAAGCAGATCGGCGAAAGGATGGTGGGCTAGCAGTGTCCGGAGGACTTCTAGAAGATCGCGTGGTCGTCATCAGCGGTGTCGGACCGGCGTTGGGTACCACGCTGGCGCGTCGCTGTGCCGAAGCCGGCGCCGATGTGGTGCTGGCCGCCCGTACCGTGGAACGTCTCGAGGACGTCGCAGGCCAGGTGAGTGCACTCGGCCGTAGGGCGCTGGCGGTCGGTACCGATATCACCGACGACGCCCAGGTCGCCAACCTGGTCGAGGTGTCGCTGGCCGAGTTCGGCAAGGTCGATGTGTTGATCAACAACGCATTTCGGGTGCCGTCGATGAAGCCGTTCGCCAAGACCAGCTTCGATCACATCCGCGAGACGGTCGAGTTGACGGTGCTCGGTGCGCTGCGGCTGGTCCAGGGATTCACACCCGCGCTGACCGAATCCAAGGGTTCGGTGGTGAATGTGAACTCCATGGTGGTGCGGCATTCGGACCCCAAGCAGGGGGCCTACAAGTTGGCGAAGTCCGCCCTGCTGGCGATGTCCCAGTCGCTGGCCAGTGAGCTCGGCGGGTCCGGTATCCGGGTGAATTCGGTGTTGCCGGGCTATATCTGGGGCGGCACCCTGCAGGGCTACTTCGAACACCAGGCCGGCAAGTACGGCACCACCGTCGACGAGATCTACAAGGCCGCCGCCATAAACAGTGATCTGAAGCGGCTGCCGACCGAGGACGAGGTGGCCTCGGCGATCCTGTTCATGGCCAGCGATCTGTCCAGCGGTATCACCGGGCAGACGTTGGACGTCAACTGCGGGGAGTACAAGTTCTGATGAGTCAGCGAAGCCGAGCGCGAGTGAGGATCGCAGCGAGGGACGAGCAAGGACCGGAGCGAGTGGGAGGCGAGCCATGAGCCAGCGTACTGATGTCGGCACCGTCGAAGACCTGCATGCCTCCGCCGTGAAGGCCTGCGGGCTCGATGATTTCGGCGATGACAGCGACAACTACAAGGAGGCGCTGGCCGTCCTGCTGGACGCCTATCGGCGTGACGCCGACCTGACCGAGTTCGGCAGCAAGATGCAGCGTTTCTTCGTGCGCAACGCTCTGGTGGCCCGTCTGGTCTCGGAGGCGGCGTTCAAGCAGTATCCGCTGCATGCGGATGTGCCGATCGAGCGGCCCATCTTCGTCACCGGGCTGCCCCGCACCGGCACCACCGTCATCCACCGGTTGCTCACCGCCGATCCACGCCACCAGGGCCTGGAACTGTGGCTGGCCGAGTTCCCGCAGCCACGCCCGCCGCGCGAAACCTGGTCACAGAACCCCACCTTCGCCCAACTCGATGCACAGTTCACCAAGGCGCACGAGGAGAATCCGGACTACACCGGTCTGCACTACATGACCGCCGACGAGGTCGAGGAGTGCTGGCAGCTGCTGCGGCAGTCGCTGCACTCGGTGTCCTATGAGACGCTGGCGCACATCCCCACCTACTCGCGGTGGTTGGCCCAGCAGGACTGGACGAAGTCTTATCAGCGGCACCGAAAGAATCTGCAGTTGATCGGTCTGAACGAACCCGAGAAGCGTTGGGTCCTCAAGAATCCGAGCCACCTGTTCGCGCTGGACGCAATGTTCGCCACCTACCCCGACGCGCTCGTCGTGCAGTGCCACCGGCCGGCCGAGACCATCATGGCGTCGATGTGCTCACTGGCTCAGCACACCACCGAGGGATGGTCGAACAGCTTCTTCGGCAAGGTGATCGGCGAGGATTCCCTGGAGACCTGGTCGCGGGGCCTGGAGCTGTTCGATGCCGAACGGGCCAAACACGATCCGGCCCAGTTCTGTGATGTCGACTATTTCGAGTTCGTCAAGGATCCGGTCGGCGCGGTGGAGGGGATCTACGACAGGTTCGGCATCGAGTTCACCGATACGGCGCGTCATGCCATCACCGAGAGTCACGAGGAGAGCAAGAAGGGCCCGCGGGCGCCCAAGCACACCTACTCGCTGAGCGACTACGGTCTGACCGAGGACCAGGTGAAGGACCGCTTCGGGAGGCTCTAGTTCCCCGGCGAGCAGACGCAAACTCCCGCTTTTCTGCACAGATAGCGGGAGTTTGCGTCTGTTCGCGGGAAGAAAGTCAGCCGTCGCCGGGGGAGGGGGAGCTGGAGAACTCCTCCAGGCACCCTTCGGCGATGGCGTGCTTGATGCTGTCGGTGAGCCGGTGGCAGGAGCGGGCCCGGGCCGGATCGCCTCCGGAGGAACGGATCTCGTCGAACACCGCACACCGCTTGGCCGCCACGCTGTTCCACTGGACCGACGTGTGCTCGGCGCCCAGCTTCTTGACCTGCACGGTGGCATGACAGAACCGGCAGTCGACTGAGGCCAGCCCGGATGTCAAGTACCGCTGTTTGTCCCGCTCGGTGGCCTCGTGCACTGCCGCCGCGCGCTGCGGGTCCGATGCGAAATCCGGTGCCTTGGACCAGTTTCCGGTACTCGGGCGAGGCTCAGGATGGTCGTGATCGTCCTCGTCGTCGTGGCCACCGTGCAACAGCAGCATCGAGCGGGCCAGATCGTCGACATCTGGCGATTCGGTCCGCTCGTCGTGCGTGGTCATCAGCTCGGCTGTGCTGCTTCTTCGGCGGCTGCCTGCTCGGCCTGCTGGACCTTGAGATTCTCCTCGACCTCGACGTGCCACTTCTCGTTGGCGATGGTGGTGTCCACCTCCATCTCGAAACGGTCCGTCATATCGGCGGTCACATCGGCGACGTCGACGTAGAACTGCTGATACCAGCGGCGCATCTGATAGACGGCACCGTCCTCCTCGACCAGCAGCGGATTGTCGATGCGGGTCTTGTGCTTCCAGATCTCGACGTCCTGCAGGAAACCCTTGGACACACCCTCGGTGAAGACGCGGGCCAACTTGTCGGTGGTCTTCTCGTCGAGGCCCTTGGGCTTCTCGACGATGACGCCCCACTGCAGCACGAACGAGTTCTGGCTGACCGGGTAGTGGCAGTTGATCAGGATCGACTCGGCCTTGAAACCGCCGTAGTTGTTGTGCAGCCAGTTGATCATGAAGGACGGGCCGAAGTAGGACGCCTCGGAATCCAGGTGCGCCTCACCGTAGGTGGTGCCCAGGTCGTTGACGTCGGGGCGACCCACATTGTGCAGGTACTGGCTGGCGATGTGGCCCTCGAAGACGTTCTTGAAGTACGTCGGCAGCCCGTAGTGGATATAGAAGAAGTGCGCCATGTCGGTGACGTTGTCGATGATCTCGCGGCAGTTGCTGCCCTCGATGAGCATCGTGTTCCAGCGCCACTCGGTCCACTCGTCGTCGGCCGCCTCGGGGATCTCCGGGATCCGGACCTCGGGTGAGGGCGGGTTACCCTCGGCGTCGTGCCAGACGAACAGCAGGCCGCCGCGCACATCGGTCTCCCAGGAGCGGGTGCGGGCGAGTCGTGGGGTGCGCTTGGCGTACGGGACGAGCTTGCACTTGCCGTCCCCGCCCCAGCGCCAGTCGTGGAACGGGCAGGCCACGGTGTCGCCCTTGATGGTGCCCTGCGACAGGTTGCCGCCCATGTGCCGGCAGTACCCGTCCAGGACCTTGAGGTTGCCCTCGGAATCGGCGAAGACCACCAGCATGGTGCCGAAGATCTCGACGCCGTGCGGCTTGCCGTCGAGGTAATCCTTGACCGGTCCCAGGCAGTGCCAACCGCGCGCATAGCGGTCGGGCAGGTCGCCGGTGTCGATTTCCCTGACACCAACAGTGCCGGTGGCTTCAGTACTCACGGTGGGCCTCCCGTATCTGGTCTCTCTAACTAGAACACGTTACAGTTTTAACCGGTCGTTCCGCAACGTAATCGCCGCTACCTGCAGGGACCGCACGGTATATGTAGACGATGCCGCTTTACTCACTCGATGGTCGGGTACCCAGAATCGACCCGGAAGCCTTCGTGGCGCCGACGGCGGCGCTGATCGGCGATGTGACCGTCGAGGCCGGTGCCTCGGTCTGGTTCAACGCGGTCCTACGTGGGGACTATGCGCCGATCATCCTCCGGGCCGGCGCCAATGTGCAGGACTGTTCGGTGCTACACGCCCCGCCCGGCATCCCGGTGGATATCGGACCGGGAGCGACGGTGGCGCACGGGTGTGTGGTGCACGGGGCCCATATCGGGGCGAACGCGGTGATCGCCAACCACGCCACGGTGCTCGACGGTGTGGTCATCGGTGCGCGCAGCCTGGTGGCGGCGCACGCGCTGGTCATCGGCGGCACCCGGATACCCGATGACGTGCTGGTCGCCGGTGCGCCTGCCGAGATCCGCGGTCCGGTGGCCGGAACCGGTGCGGAGAACTGGGTGAAGACCAGTGCCGGGATCTATCAGGAGTTGGCGCAGCGGTACCGGGACGGCATGGCCGAGATCTAGCTGTTTTCGGACAAGCCCACCCGCAGCGCGATCTGCTGCATCTTGCCGACGTTGGTGACGAATCCGTCGGTGGTCGCATCGCCGCCGGCGCTCTGGAACTCCAGACGCACCAGCGCGGGTCCCTCGGTGAACATCAGCACGGTGACGTCCTTGGCCTGGTCGGGGTCGGTACCGCGCACCATGACGCTGTTGGTGCCGACGCCCGCGGGAGTGGGAGTGCCGCCGACCACTCGGGTGTTCAGGGTGCCCGACGCATCCTTGAGCGCGGTGGCCGCGGTGTCCGGGTTGGCATAGACCAGGATCGTGCTGCTGATCGCCCGGGTGTCCTGCGCATTGACGAAGAAGGCGCTGGCACCGGGCAGTCCGCCCGGCGAGCTCTCCAGATGCCGTTCGGTGAAGGTGTCCTCGGCATCGCTGATATCGGCCGCGGTCAGCAGCAGTCGGGTGTAGTCGGTCGCCTGCGAGGTGGTGGTCGGTGCCGCACTGGTGGTGGTGAAGGCCGGCAGCGTCGGCGCGGCGCTGCTCGGGGCGCCGGGCTCGGCCGGAGTGCAGGCGGTGAGGCCGACGGCAAGCAGTGCGGCGGCAGCCAAATGTGATCGGGACAACATCGATTCAGCGGGGTAGAGGACGAAATCGCTTACCAGAGTACGCGATCGGCGGCATCACACCGGTGTGGCGCTGGCTGCGGCCTTCTCGAGCTCCCAGTACGCGCGTAGCGCAGCAATCTTGCCGTCATGGTTGACCCGATAGGTGAACACGCCTTCGGCGACGACGCGGTACCCGCTCGCAACGATCACGATATGGCCCGTGTTGGCTTCTTCGTCGCCGCAGACATAGGTCTTCTCAAAGTGGAATTCCAGCTGACTCGGCGCGATCGCCATGTCGAAGAAGGCCGCGATCGCCTCCTTGCCGCGGTGCCCGACTCCGTCCGGGTCGAAATGTGACGGCCCGATCGGGTCCTCGACGATCGCGTCGTCGGCGAACAGCGCCAACCAGGCGTCCTTGTCGCGGGCGGCGGCAGCCGCCCGCGAGGCCTGGCCGGCCAGGGTGACAGGAGCCGTCACTGTGCCGGCTTGTCCGCCCCGACGACCCACATCGAGTAGTACTGTGCGCCGCCGCCGTAGGCATGCCCGAGGGCCTTGCTGGCACCGGGCACCTGATGGTCACCCGCCTTGCCCATCACCTGGATGGCGGACTCGGCGAACCGGATCATCCCGGAGGCGCCGATCGGGTTGGAGGACAGCACGCCGCCGGAGGCGTTGAATGGGATGCGTCCGCCGATCGCGGTCTCACCCGCCTCGGTCAGCTTCCAGCCCTCACCCTCGGGGGCGAAGCCCAGGCTCTCCAGCCACATCGGCTCGTACCAGGAGAACGGCACGTACACCTCGGCGGCGTCGATCTCGTCGATCGGCGAGGTGATACCGGCGTCGCGCCACAACGCGGCGGCGGCGTCCCGGCTGGCCTGCGGATTGACCTGATCGCGGCCGGCATAGGCCAACGGTTCGGTGCGCAAGGCCGTGGCGTGGATCCAGGCGACCGGATTGCCGTTGGAAAGGTGCGCTTCCGCAGCCTCTTCGTTGCCGATGACCAGGGCCGCGGCGCCGTCGGAGGACGGGCAGGTCTCGTCGTAGCGGATCGGGTCCCACAGCATCGGGGACTGCATCACCTTCTCGACGGTGATATCGGGCTGATGCAGATGTGCCAGCGGGTTCTTGGCGCCGTTGAGTCGGTCCTTGACCGCGACGATGGCACCGATGTGGTTGGGTGCGCCGGAGCGACGGATGTAGGCGCGGATGTGCGGGGCGAAGTAACCACCCGCACCGGCACCGACGGGCTTGGTGAAGGGCACCGGAATGCTCAACGCCCACATGGCATTCGACTCGGACTGTTTCTCCCAGGCCATGGTCAGCACGCGCTTGTACTTGCCGGACTGCACCAGGCTCGCCGCGACGATCGCGGTCGAGCCACCCACCGAACCCGCGGTGTGCACCCGGATCAGCGGCTTGTTGGTCGCGCCCGTGGCGTCGGCCATGAACAGTTCGGGCATCATGACGCCCTCGAAGAAGTCGGGCGCCTTGCCGACCACCACGGCGTCGATATCGTCGAACGTGGATCCGGCATCGGCCAGCGCCCGGTCGATCGCCTCGCGCACGAGGCCGTTCATCGAGACGTCGTGGCGTTTGGCGACGTACTTGGTCTGCCCGGTTCCGAGCACCGCGGCGAGCTGTTTGGTCATTATTTGCCCTCCAGTACGGCGACCAGATTCTGTTGCAGCGCAGGGCCGCTGGTGGCATGGGCCAGCACACGCTGGGCCGAGCGAGAGAAGATGTGCTGTGCGGCGAAGCCGATGCGCTCCAGCCCGGCCGAGAACATCGGGTTGGCCGCCAGCGCACCGCCGGACGGGTTCACCTTCGTCTTCGAGCCCAGTCCGATGGCCTCGGTGAGGATCAGCTGCTGATGGGTGAAGGGCGCGTAGATCTCCGCGATGTCGACCGAACCGGTGTCTCCGCCCAGCGCCGCCTTGGCCGAGGCCGCGGTCGACGGGGAGGTGGTCAGATCGCGGGCTCCCAGGATCGGCGTCTCGATGCGGTGCTCGATACCGGTGATCCAGGCCGGGTTCTCCCGCAGTTCGCGGGCCTTGTCGCCGGCGGCCAGCACGATCGCCGCCGCACCGTCGGTGATCGGCGCGATGTCGTGGCGGCGCAGCGGGTCGGCGAAGTACGGCCGGGCCAGCAGTTCGTCGATGCTCCCGACGACCTCTTCACGGTCGGTACGTCCGCCTGCGGCATAGGAATCCAGCGCGACCTGGGCCATCTGCTCGGCGGTCCACTTGCCGTCGTCCAGACCGGCGCGGGCCTGCAGGCCGGCCATCGACACCGAATCCGGCCACAGCGGGGCGACGGTGTACGGATCGGTCTGCAGCGCCAGGACCCGGCGCAGGGTGCCCGCACTGGACTTGCCGAAGCCGTACACCAGCGCGGTCTCGACCTGTCCGGTGAGCAGCTTGATGTAGGCCTCGTACAGCGCCCAGGCCGCGTCCATCTCGACGTGGCTCTCGTTGATCGGCGGGATGGCGCCGATCGAGTCGATCGCGGAGATGAACGAGAAGGCGCGGCCGGCAAGGTAATCCGAGGATCCCGAGCACCAGAATCCGATGTCGGTCTGCTTGAGCCCGAGCTCTTCGTAGAGCTTGTGGAAACACGGCATCAGCATCTCGACGCCGTTGGTGGTGCCGTCGGTGCGGCGGACGTGGGGTGCGTGGGCGAAACCCACGACGGCAACGTCTGTCATCGGTGGGTTCCTTTACAGGTGGTGGCGGTAGGAGTCGTAATCGGCGTCGGGTTCGCCGGTGGGCTTGAAGTAGTCGATGTTGTCGATCCCCAGCCCCCACTCCTCGCGGGGCTTCCACACGGCCTGCACGCGCATTCCCATCCGCACATCGGCGGGGTCGATCTCGGTGACCAGGTGCAGGAAAGGGATATCGGCGCCGTCGAGCAGCACGTAGGCAGCCACATACGGGGGCTTGATGCGCTGTCCTGGGAACGGGATGTTGATGACCGCGTAGGTCGTCACGGTGCCCTGATCCGGGAGTTCGATGAACTCGTCGAGTTCCAGGCCGGTGGCCGGATCGGCCTCCTTGGGCGGGAAGTACACCTTGCCCGGCTTGCCGTCGCGACCGGACTTGGTGCGACCGCCCAGCAGCTTGCCCTCTTCGAGTGCCTTGAGGAAGGTGGTCTCCGGTAGCGACGCGGTGTGCTGGATCTCGATGAAACTCGGGGTCACCTGCACGGTGACCGGATCGAGGTCGTCGGGTGCGCCCTCGGGCTCCGCATCCTCACCGGACAGGAAGTAGGCGATGTCGGTGATCGCGCCGACGGGCTCGTCGACCCAGTGCGCGTGCACCCGGTCGCCGGTCTTGATCGCACCTTCCTCGGCCGCGACGGCATGCAGCAGCGGGGTGTCCGCGCCGTCGAGCAGGATCAGCGCCCAGGCGAACGGGCGGTCCAGCGGCTGGCCCTCCAGTGGGGTGGACTGCCACGTCCAGGACTGCACGGTGCCCACGGGACTGACGGGCACGACCTCGGTCAATGCCGCGTAGGTGACGGGGTCATACTCGGCGGGTGGGACATGTACCCGACCGTCCGATCCGCGCACGCCGACAATGCGTCGCGTCCGCAGCGCGGTGAAGAACTGGGACAGGAGCGGTCCAACTGAACGGGTGTAGTCGAATGAGAGCTTCAGCGGAGCCGAGAGGGGCCGCTCATGCTTGTCGATCTGCACCGGGCTGCTTTGGCCTGTGGTCACGGCATCGAGTAGAACAGGTTCTAAGAATGGTTTCAACCATGGGTCTGGAGGCGGTTCGATGAAGCTGGGTTTGCAACTGGGTTATTGGGGCGCGCAGCCGCCGACCAACCATGCGGAACTCGTCGCCGCCGCGGAGGAGGCGAACTTCGACACCGTCTTCACCGCCGAGGCCTGGGGCTCGGATGCCTACACCCCGTTGTCCTGGTGGGGGCGTGAGACCACGCGGATGCGACTGGGCACCTCGGTGCTGCAGCTGTCGGCGCGCACGCCCACCGCGTGCGCGATGGCCGCGCTGACGCTGGACCATCTTTCCGGTGGTCGGCACATCGTCGGCCTCGGCGTCTCGGGCCCGCAGGTCGTCGAGGGTTGGTACGGCGCGAAGTTCCCCAAGCCGCTGGCCCGCACCCGTGAGTACATCGACATCATGCGCCAGGTGTGGGCGCGTGAGGCCCCCGTGCGCAGCGACGGCCCGCATTACCCGCTGCCGCTGACCGGCGAGGGCACCACCGGACTGGGCAAGAACCTCAAGCCCATCACCCATCCGCTGCGCGCCGACATCCCGATCATGCTCGGCGCCGAGGGGCCGAAGAACGTCGCGCTGGCCGCCGAGATCGCCGACGGCTGGCTGCCCATCTTCTACTCGCCGCGCATTGCCGGCATGTACAACGAATGGCTCGACGAGGGCTTCGCCCGGCCGGGGGCCCGGCGCACCCGGGAGACCTTCGAGATCTGCGCGACGGCGCAGGTCGTGGTCACCGATGACCGCCCGGCGATCATGGAGCTGATGAAGCCGCACCTGGCGCTCTACATGGGCGGCATGGGCGCCGAGGGCACCAACTTCCACGCCGACGTGTACCGCCGGATGGGCTACGCCGAGGTCGTCGACGATGTCACCAAGCTCTTCCGCAACGACAAGAAAGACGAAGCGGCCAAGATCATCCCGGACGAACTGGTCGACGACTCGGCGATCGTCGGCAACCTGGAGTACGTCAAGGAGCAGATCAAGGCGTGGGAGGCCTCCGGGGTGACGATGATGGTCGTCGGCGCCCGGTCGGTGGAGCAGATCAAGGATCTCGCCGCTCTCGTCTGACCCGCGACTAGACACTTCCTTGCAATGTGTCTACTCCGGGTTCTACATTGGGGCGCGTGACCCACGCCACATCGCAGTACGTGATCGCGGGCGAGACCGTGACCATGCCCGTGCGGATCCGCACCGCGCAGCAGCACATGGCCATGTTCTCGGTGGACGCCGACGCGGCACAAGCCATGATCGACTACAGCGGCCTGACCGTCTGCCGGTACCGGCCCGGCAAGTCCGTCGTGGTGCTGATGCTGATGCGCTACATCGACGGCGACCTCGGCCCGTACCTGGAGTACGGCACCAACGTCATGGTGAACCCGCCCGGCTCCAGCGCATCCGGGTTCAAGGCGCTGGGGGAGGCGGGCGCCTTCATCCACCACCTGCCAGTCGACGGCGAGTTCACGTGTGCGGCCGGTCGCCAGATCTGGGGCTACCCGAAGGTGTTGGCCGACTTCGTCGTTCGCGACGGACACACCTTTTCGTTCGACACCTCGGTGGACGGGCAGCTCGCGGTCGGCATGGATTTCAAGCCCGGCCTGCCGGTCCCTGCGGCGTTCTCGGGCAAGCCGCAGGTGCACCCGACCTACTCGCATCTCGACGGCGTCACCAGGCTGACATCCGGGCAGATGGCGATGACCGGCGTGCGCTACCGGCCCGGTGGCGTCACGGTGCGCCTCGGTGATCACCCGTACGGACGCGAACTGGCCGCCCTGGGATTCCCCAAGCGTGCCATGTTCTCCGGTTCCGCCGCCAACGTCGAGATGACCTTCGCCGACGCCGAGGAGATTGCATGACCGAAGTTCTTGCTCAGGCGACGCCCGATACCAAGCCGGATGTCGACCTGGCCGACGGCCGGTTCTACGCCGACGGCAACGCCCGCGAGGCGTATCGATGGATGCGGGCGCATGAGCCGGTGTTCCGGGACCGCAACGGCCAGGCCGCCGCGGCCAGCCATGCCGCGGTGCTCGACGCCGAGCGCAACCCCGAGCTGTTCTCCAATGCCGGCGGGATCCGTCCCGATCAGCCGGGCATGCCCTACATGATCGACATGGATGATCCGGCACATCTGTTGCGCCGCAAGCTCGTCAACGCCGGCTTCACCCGCAAGCGGGTGATGGACAAACTGCCCTCCATCGGCAACCTGTGCGACACCCTGATCGATGCGGTGTGCGAAAAGGGTGAGTGTGATTTCGTCCGCGATATCGCCGCGCCGCTGCCGATGGCCGTGATCGGTGACATGCTCGGGGTGCTGCCCGAGGAACGGGAACTGCTGCTCAAGTGGTCCGATGATCTGGTCTGCGGGCTCAGCTCGCATGTCGACGAGCAGACCGTGCAGATGCTGATGGACACCTTCGCCGCCTACACCGCCTTCACCATGGAGGTCATCACCGACCGGCGTGCCAACCCGCGCGACGATCTGTTCTCCATCCTGGTGAACTCCGAGGTCGAGGGGCAGCGGATGGAGGACGCCGAGATCGTCATGGAGACGCTGCTGATCCTCATCGGCGGGGACGAGACGACCCGGCACACACTGTCCGGCGGCACCGAACAGCTTCTGCGCCACCAGGATCAGTGGGCGGCGCTGACGGCCGATCCGGGCAAGCTGCCCGGCGCAATCGAGGAGATGCTGCGCTGGACGTCCCCGGTGAAGAACATGTGCCGCACGCTGACCGCCGACACCGAGTTCTACGGCCAGGCGCTGCGCAAGGACGAGAAGATCATGCTGATGTTCGAGTCCGCGAACTTCGACGAGGAGGTGTTCGGCGACCCGCAGAACTTCCGGATCGACCGGACGCCGAACAACCACGTCGCCTTCGGTTTCGGCACCCACTTCTGCATGGGTAATCAGCTGGCCCGACTCGAACTCAAGATCATGATCGAGAAGGTGCTGCAACGGCTTCCCGATCTGCGGCTGGCCGATGCGAACATGCTGCCGTTGCGGCCGGCCAACTTCGTCAGTGGTCTGGAGTCCATGCCGGTGGTGTTCACGCCGACGAAACCTGTTCTGGCCTAGCAGCTTTCATCGACGATTCGGCAGACCGCGTCGGGTTGACCGCCGGTGACGGTCGCCGCCCGCTGCAGCAGTCCGTGCAGATCGGCCAGTTCGGTCTGCGTCAGGCCGGCGAACATCCGGTGCTCCAGGGTCGCCAGCACGGCCTCGGCCTCGCGGAGTCGCTGGGCGCCCGCATCGGTCAACAGCACGGTGTGCCGTCGCCGGTCCCGAGGTGAGCGTCGGCGTTGAACCAGGTCGGCGGATTCGAGTTCGTTGAGCAGCGCGACCACGTTCGTCGGGTCGATGCCCAGTGAATCGGCCAGATCCGACTGGTTCTGCTCACCGAAATCGCGCAGCAGCGTCAGCGCGATGATGTGCCGTGTCCGCAAGCCGACCTTGGCGACCTCGATATCGGCGGCGCCGCGTAACCGTCGCAACACCAGATCCAGCAGGGGGCCGAGCAGCAACTCGTGGCGTGGCTGGTCGGTCACGGCGCCAGCGTACGGGAATTTGACGAACTCCTGTGTCGTATAGATAGTTAGTACAACGCAAACTATCTATGAGGAGTTAATGATGTCGCACCTTCTTCACCTCGACTCGTCGGTCCAGGGCGAGCAGTCGGCCAGCCGCCGGCTCACCGCCCGCGCGGCCGAGGGCTGGCGTGCCGCCCACCCCGGTGGCACGGTGACCTACCGCGACCTGTTCGCCGACCCGCTGCCGCACCTGGACCCGCGCACCTCGGCCGGGCTCAGCGAGGTTCTGATCGACGAGGTCAAGGCGGCCGACACGATCGTCCTCGGGCTGCCGCTGTACAACTTCGGACCGCCGAGCACCGTCAAGGCGTGGGTGGACCACCTGGTTGCACACGGCCTGTCCATCGATGCGCAGACCGGCGCTGGACTGCTCGGCGGTACCGACCTGGTCGCCATCGAGACACGTGGCGGTGGCTATGGCCCCGGCACGCCGCGCGCGGGCTGGGATCATTCGCAGGGCTGGCTGACCCACGGGGTGTCGCTGACCGGCCTGACGCCCCGATTCGTTGTCGTCGAGCTGACGATGGCGGAGACCAATCCCGCGATGGCCGAGCTCAGGGGCCGGGCAGCGCAGAGCCTGGCCGAGGGGCAAGCGCAGATCGATGCGCTGTGGGATGTGCAGGAGATCGCCGTGTGACTACGGCCAATGTGAGGACTCTGCAAGAAAACGAACGGATTCGCCGAAGGGTTTTCCGTCGGGCGGACTGATCGCACAGGATGTGGCCATGACCACATCGACACCGACGTCACCGAGGGCCCAGACCCGCCGCGCCATCTGGAACACACTGCGGGGGTCCTCTGGCAACCTCGTCGAGTGGTACGACGTGTACATCTACACGGTGTTCGCCGCGTACTTCGAGGGCCAGTTCTTCGACGAATCCGAGAAGAACTCGACGATCTACGTCTACGCGATCTTCGCCGTCACCTTCCTGATGCGCCCCGTCGGATCCTGGTTCTTCGGCCGGTACGCCGACCGGCGCGGCCGCCGCGCCGCGCTGACCGTCAGCGTGTCGCTGATGGCGGCGTGCTCGATGGTGATCGCACTGGTGCCTTCACAGGCCACCATCGGGATCGCGGCACCGATCATCCTGATCCTCGCTCGGCTGGTGCAAGGCTTCGCCACCGGCGGTGAATACGGCACGTCGGCCACCTACATGTCCGAGGCGGCCACCCGTGAACGACGGGGTTTCTTCTCGTCGTTCCAATACGTGACGCTGGTCGGCGGGCACGTCCTGGCGCAGTTCACCCTGCTGGTGCTCGATGTCTTCCTCACCGACGACCAGCTGCGCGATTTCGGTTGGCGCATCGGCTTCGCCATCGGCGGTGTGGCCGCGGTGGTCGTCTTCTGGCTGCGGCGCTCGATGGACGAGTCGCTGTCCGCCGAACAGCTCGCTGCGGTGGCCACCGGCGCGGACACCAGTTCGGGATCGATGCGGGAGCTGTTCAACCGGTACTGGAAGCCACTGCTGCTGTGCTTCCTGATCACCCTCGGCGGCACCGTGGCGTTCTACACCTACAGCGTCAACGCGCCGGCCATCGTGAAGGCCACTTACAAGGACCAGGCGATGACCGCCACCTGGGTCAACCTGATCGGGCTGATCTTCCTGATGCTGCTGCAGCCCGTCGGAGGCATGATCAGCGACCGGGTGGGCCGCAAACCGCTACTGCTGTGGTTCGGGTTCGGTGGTCTGATCTACACCTACGTGCTGATCACCTATCTGCCGCAGACGCATTCGCCGATCATGTCGTTCCTGCTGGTGGCCGTCGGCTACATCATCCTGACCGGCTACACCTCGATCAACGCACTGGTGAAATCCGAGCTCTTCCCGTCGCACGTGCGCGCACTCGGCGTGGGAGTCGGCTACGCCCTGGCCAATTCGATGTTCGGCGGCACCGCGCCACTGATCTACACCGCACTCAAGGAGCGTGACCAGGTGCCGCTGTTCATCGGTTACGTCACCGTCTGCATCGCTATCTCGCTGGTGGTGTACCTGTTCTTCCTGAAGAACAAGTCCAGCACCTACCTGGACCGCGAGCAGGGCGAGGCGTTTCTACGGTGATTTGTGGAGTCTCAGCCGTAATCAGTGCGGCTGAGACTCCACAAATCGCAGTTATTTCATCTGAAAGTTGGGGGCCCGCTTCTCCTTGAAGGCCAGCGGGCCCTCCTTGGCGTCGGCGGACAGGAAGACCGGGATGCCGTTGGCGGTATCGGGCTTGAACGCGTCGAGCTCGTGCATGCCCTCGGTCTCACGGATGGTCTTCAGGATCGCCTGCACCGCCAGCGGGCCGTTGTTGTTGATGATCTCGGCGATCTCGAGGGCCTTGTCCAGCGCGGTGCCGTCCGGCACGACGTGGCCGATCAGCCCGTACTCCAGCGCCTGGGCCGCGGTGATGTGCCGTCCGGTCAGCAGCATGTCGCACGCGATGGTGTACGGAATCTGGCGGACCAGGCGCACGGCGGAGCCGCCCATCGGGTACAGGCTCCACTTGGCCTCGGAGATGCCGAACTTCGCGCTCTCGCCGGCGACGCGGATATCGGTGCCCTGCAGGATCTCGGTGCCACCGGCGATGGCGGGCCCCTCGACCGCGGCGATCAGCGGCTTGGTGAGACGACGACCCTTCAGCAGGCCGTCGATTCGCGACGGGTCGTAGCTGCCGTCCTTGAACGAGTCGCCCGGCGGCTTCTTGGTCGCGCCCTTGAGGTCCATGCCGGCGCAGAAGTAGCCGCCGGCGCCGGTCAGGATGCAGCTGCGGATCTCCGGGTCGCTGTCGACACGATCCCAGGCCTCGACCATGATCGAGAGCATCTCGCCGGACAGTGCGTTACGCGCCTCGGGCCGGTTGAGCGTCACGATGAGGGTGTGTCCGCGCTGCTCGATGAGGGCGTCGGGCCCCTTTTCGGTCTCGCTCACGACAGTCCGCCTCTCTGTGTTCCGACCCCAGACTTGTCACGAAATGTAACACGTTCTAGTTTAGGTGCCATGGCCCTGAACATCGCCGATCTCGCCGAGCATGCCATCGACGCCGTGCCGGACCGCGTAGCCCTCATCTGTGGGGATGAACAGCTGACCTACGCCCAGCTTGAGGAGAGGGCCAACCGCCTGGCCCACTACCTCAAGGACCAGGGTGTCAAGAAGGACGACAAGGTCGGGCTGTATTGCCGCAACCGCATCGAGATCGTGATCGGGATGCTCGGCATCGTGAAGGCCGGCGCCATCCTGGTCAACGTCAACTTCCGCTACGTCGAGGGTGAGCTGAAGTACCTGTTCGAGAACTCGGACATGGTCGCGCTGATCCACGAGCGCCGCTACGCCGACCGGGTGGACAACGTGCTGCCCGAGACCCCGAACGTCAAGACGGTCCTGGTCGTCGAGGACGGCAGCGACGACGACTTCGCCCGCTACGGCGGCGTGCCCTTCGAGGACGCCCTGGCGCTCGGCTCACCGGAGCGCGATTTCGGCCCGCGCAGCGCCGACGATATCTACCTGCTCTACACCGGCGGCACCACCGGATTTCCCAAGGGTGTGATGTGGCGCCACGAGGACATCTACCGAGTGCTGTTCGGCGGCACCGACTTCGCCACCGGCGAACCGATCGCCGACGAATACGACCTGTCGAAGCAGGCCGCCGCGAACGCCCCGATGATCCGGCTGCCCATTCCGCCGATGATCCACGGCGCGACCCAGTCGGCCACCTGGATGGCACTGTTCTCCGGCCAGACCGTGGTGCTGACACCGGAATTCGATGCCGACCAGGTCTGGCGACTGATCCACGACCACAAGGTCAACCTGCTGTTCTTCACCGGTGACGCGATGGCCCGTCCGCTGTTGGATGCCCTGCTCGCCCATCAGGATGAGGGGAACACCTACGACCTCTCGAGCCTGTTTTTGCTCGCCAGCACGGCGGCGTTGTTCTCCACCAGCCTCAAGGAGAAGTTCCTCGAGCTGCTGCCCAACCGCGTCATCACCGACTCGATCGGTTCCTCGGAGACCGGATTCGGCGGCACCAGCATCGTGGCCAAGGGCCAGAGCCACACCGGCGGTCCCCGGGTCACCATCGACAAGAACACCAAGGTCCTCGACGAGGACGGCAACCCTGTTGTCCCCGGGTCCGGCGTGCGCGGCATCATCGCCAAATGCGGGCACATCCCGGTCGGCTACTTCAAGGACGAGAAGAAGACCGCCGAGACCTTCCGCACCTATCACGGTGTGCGGTACGCGATCCCGGGTGACTACGCCGAGGTCGAGGCCGATGGCAGTGTGACGATGCTGGGACGCGGTTCGGTATCGATCAACTCCGGCGGCGAGAAGATCTATCCCGAAGAGGTCGAGGCCGCCCTCAAGGGGCATCCCGATGTGTTCGACGCCCTGGTCGTCGGTGTGCCCGACGAGCGGTTCGGTCAGCATGTCGCCGCCGTCGTGCAGGCCCGTGAGGGCACCCAGCCGACGCTGGCATCACTGGACGCCCATGTCCGCACAGAGATCGCGGGATACAAAGTGCCGCGCAGCCTTTGGTTGGTCGACGAGGTGAAGCGCTCTCCGGCGGGCAAGCCCGACTACCGGTGGGCCAAGGACACCACCGAAGATCGCGCCGCCGATGACGTACACGCCAATCATGCGGGGGCCAAAGCATGACCGCGCGAGCGAAGCGACGGGAGAAATAACATGCGCACCGAACTCTGCGAACGGTTCGGGATCGAATACCCGATCTTCGTCTTCACCCCGTCGGAGAAGGTGGCCGCCGCGGTCAGCAAGGCCGGCGGTCTCGGTGTGCTGGGCTGCGTGCGGTTCAACGACGCGGACGACCTGGAGAACGTCCTGCAGTGGATGGACGCCAACACCGACGGCAAGCCCTACGGTGTGGACATCGTGATGCCGGCCAAGGTGCCCACCGAGGGCACCAGTGTCGACATCAACAAGCTGATCCCGGAGGCACACCGCGATTTCGTCGCCAAGACGCTCGCCGACCTCGGGGTGCCGCCGCTGCCTGAGGACGAAGAGAAGTCCGAGGGTGTGCTGGGCTGGCTGCATTCGGTGGCCCGCAGCCATGTCGAGGTCGCGCTCAAGCACCCGATCAAGCTGATCGCCAATGCACTCGGTTCCCCGCCCAAGGACGTCATCGATCAGGCGCATGCCGCCGGTGTTCCGGTGGCCGCACTGGCCGGCAGTGCCAAACATGCGCTGCGCCATGCCGAGAACGGTGTGGACATCGTCGTCGCGCAGGGCCACGAGGCCGGCGGGCACACCGGTGAGATCGGTTCGGTGGTCTTGTGGCCGGAGGTCGTGGATGGGCTGCGCGCGCTCGGCCATCAGAATCCGGTGCTCGCCGCTGGCGGTATCGGCACCGGCCGCCAGGTTGCCGCGGCGTTGGCCCTTGGCGCACAGGGCGTCTGGATGGGTTCGGCATTCCTGACCTCGGCCGAATACGACCTCGGGGTGCGGCAGTCCTCCGGTGTCTCGACCATTCAGCAGGCGATGCTGGATGCCACCTCGGCGGACACCGTGCGGCGCAAGATCTACACCGGCAAGCCGGCCCGACTGCTCAAGAGCCGCTGGACCGATGCCTGGGACGCCGACGGTGCCCCGGACCCGCTGCCGATGCCGCTGCAGAACATCCTCGTCAGCGAGGCCCATCAGCGGATGAACGAGTCCGCGGATCCGACCGCGGTCGCCATGCCGGTCGGTCAGATCGTGGGCCGGATGAACGAGATCCGGCCCGTCGCCGATATCATCGCCGAACTGGTGAGCGGATTCGACGATGCCTCGCAGAAGCTCGACAAGATCCGCGAGGCTTAGTCGGCGAGTAGCTCGAACTCGACCGGGGCCGAGGCCTTTCCGTTGACCCGGATATCGACCGCATGGATGCCCGGGTAGTAGCGGCGGGTGGTGATGGGGCGAAGCGAATGCGCCTTGCTGACCGTCAAGGACTCCCCGGGCGCCAACGATCGGGTGGTCAGCTTGAACACCTTGGCCGTCCGCGTGCCGTTGGCCTTGCGGTGGTGCACCGCGTAATCGATGACGAGCTGGGCCGATTCGGATCCGTCGTTACGGATGGCCGCGGAGAAGGTGATGGTGCCGCCGTAGGGCACCGCGACGATATCGAGTTCCGGGCCCGTGATGCGGACCGTGGCCGCACCGAATCCCAACAATCCCAGCGCGCCCGGGTCACCACGCTTGACCAGCGTGCGCAGGGCATGGCGGACCAGGGCCGGGGTGTTGGCATCGGGTGACCGAAGCCAGCGGCCGGCGACCTCGACCACCAGCGCGGTCTGGTCGCGGCTCAGGTCGTTGAGGTGGTTGGCCACCGACCGGCGAACGACCGGATCCGGGTCGCGGTAGAGCGCATCCAGGATGGGCACCGTGCTCTCCGGCTCGGCGAGGATGTCGGGAACCCTTGTGGCCCAGGGCAGGTAGGGGCGGGTACCCTCGGATGCCAGTCGGCGTACGGCGGCATCCGGTGACGACGGCCAGGTCCGGACCGCGGTCAACGCCCGGCCCAGGTTGTGACGCAGCATGGTACGGATGGCAAACTCGGCGGTCAGCCGCGGTGTGAGTTCGGCGAGCAATGCCAATCCGTCGTCGAACGCCGCGTCGGTGTCGTCGGAGACCGCGCGGTCGGCGACAGCCGTCGTCACCGGCCACACCATCCACCCGTCGAAGCGGGTGGTGCTGGTCAGCGCAGTCCGCACCGCACCCGCCAGTGCCGGGTAGTCCTCGGGAATGTCGGCCAGCAGCGCATCACGCAGGGCGTCGGCACGGGCCCGGAGCGGCAGCGGCGCGAGTGCGGACCCGGCGGCCGCGGTGTTCGACATCGGTCGCGACGGCGCCCGGAACGCATCAACAAGCGCGCGGGCGGTGTCGGCGTTGATCAGTTCCTCGGCCAGCGGCATGCGCCGAGCGTAGCTACGGCCACCGACACGCGATGATGCCTGGGTGAACGATGCCGAGCGGATCGTCTTGGTGAAGTGGAGTCCGGCGTTGGCGGCTGGTGCGCTGGCGGTCACCGCGCTGTTCTGGCTGGTGCCCCTGGGCTATCTGGTCGCAGGGGCCTACACCGGATCCGACCTGTTACTGCGCGGGGCGGGCTGTACGACGGCTGGTATCGCTACACCGTCTCGCCATACAGCGATGCCGGCGCCCGCATCGAAGCTGCGGTGCGCCGGCATCGTCCACAGATGTGGTTGGGGCCGGTCCTACACGACTAGGGCGTGATGACCGTATCCGAATCGATCACATCGGTTGCCGCGCTGACGATATCGGCCTGATCCTCGAGTCCGTCGGCGTTGAGCTGGAGCACGTACAGTCCGTCCGCGCCTGGGATCACCACCGTCTTCTGCGCCACGATCTTGGTCAGCCCCTCCTGGTCCCACGTGCCGCCGAGCTGGAAGGCATCGAACCCGCTGAGGGTGCTCTCGGCACCCTCGTTCCAGCCCTCGTAGCCCGGCAGGTTCTGTAGCTCGCCGGCGGCCAGTTCCAGAATCTTGGCCGGGTCGACGTTGCCGGTCAGCTTCGACACCAGGGCCACGATGCTGGGTGTGTACTCCGCCGCCTCCGGCCCGGTGTAGACGATTGCGCCATAGGCCCATTCGGGAGTGTCGGGGCCGGCGTCCTCCCAGCCGTCCGGGAACGGCAGGTCGATGGTGGGTGAGCCCGGATCGCCGCGCTGGATCGGCGTCTCCTGGATACCGTTGTCCTGGATATAGCTGGCAATCGTCTCGTTCGGTCCGGTGCTGTCGGTGACCTCGTCACGAGGGGCGACCTTGGGCTTGGTGGTCTCCGGCTCGGATTCTGCGGTGCTGGACCGTGCCGATGTGGACTCCGCCGCGGTGGGCGTGCCCTCGGTGGTCTTGCTGTCCGAGCCGCACCCGGACAGCAGCAAGCCGACAGTGGCGGCCACGGCCGCGAAACCGGTGAGCGCAGATGCTCTCATTGATGAACTCCTCATGGCGAAAGTCGAACTCATGGCAAATGCTGGCGTGCTCATTGTCGAAGGCGAGCGTAGTCCACAGATGCCTGCTACGCGGTAGGTAGAACTACTCGAATACCGCGGACGTGTTTTGTCTCGACCTCGTCAGCAAATTCTCTTACGATTGTTGGCCCGGTCCCAGCCGGTAGTCCCCGGTCACCGGATCGTGATACCAGCCGCCGGCGGCCTGGGTGCCGCCGTCGACATGCAGGGTCTGGCCGGTGACGTAGCCGGCCAGATCGGAAGCCAGGAACACCGCGGCACCGGCCATTTCGTCGACGTGGCCGGCTCGCTCCAGGGGCACCATCCGGGCCGCGTTCGCCAGCCGCTGCGGCCCGGCCATGGCCTCCAGCCCCTCGGTGAGGGTGAAGTCGGGGGCCAATCCGTTGACCCGGATGCGGTGCTCGGCGAGTTCCAGCGCCGCGGTGCGGGTGTAGTTGATGACCCCGGCCTTGGCGGCGGCGTAGGCCGCGTATCCCGGGGCGGCCCGCACACCCTCGATCGAGGTGATGTTGATGATGCTGCCGCCGTGCCCACCCGCGACCATCACCCGTGCGACGCGCTGCGTGCACAGCAGCACCTGGCGCAAGTTGGCGCGGTACAGTGCGTCCCAGGCATTCTCGGAGGTCTCCAGCAGAGGTGATGCGAAGGTGCCGCCGGCATTGTTGACCAGGATGTGCACCGAGCCGAACTCGGTGACCGTGCGGGACAGGGCAGCGTCGACCGCCGAGGAATCGCGGACATCGGTGACCAGCCCCAGGCCGTCGACCTCGGCGGCTGCCGCGGCACAGGACACCTCATCGCGTTCCCAGATCGCCACCCGGGCGCCGAACGCGGCCAGTCCGGCCGCGATTCCGCGCCCGATCCCGGTGCCGCCACCGGTGACGACGGCGACGCGGCCGGCCAGTGACACGCTGTCCGGGGTGATGGGCATGTGCGGACCATAACCCGCCGACGGTGTCGAGAGGCGAGTTCTGCCGCGGCTTACGTCGGGCGTGGACGGGTGATCGGGTGGACCGGGTCCGGGCAGTCCAGGCCTTGGGCGGACAGTTCGCGTTTGAGCACCTTGAACGTCTCGGTGCGCGGCAGGGTTGCGGCAATCATGATGAAGGACGGCCACTGTTTGGGACCCAGATCGGGCTGCTGATCCAGGAACGCCACCAGCTCCTCGACGTCGAGTTCCCGTCCGGGGTTCGGTACCAGTGCCGCCATCACCCGATCGCCGACGGCGGGATCGGGGATCGGGTACACCGCGGCCTCGGCAATGTCGATATGGCGCAGCAGGATCCGCTCGATGGGTGCGGTCCCCAGATTCTCGCCGTCGACCCGCATCCAGTCGCCGAGGCGGCCGGCGAAGTAGAGGTAACCGGCCTCGTCCCGGTAGGCCAGGTCTCCGGAGTGGTAGACGCCGCCGGCCATCCGATCGGTCTCGGCGTCGGGGGAGTTGTAGTAGCCCCGAAACCAGCCCGCCCCGGTCGGATTGACGATCTCGCCGACCACGCCGGGCGGACACGGTGCACCGGTCTCGACATCGATGATCGCCACCTCGTCGGTCAACGGACCCAGTGAACCGTCGGGGGTGTCCGGGGTCCGGGCGATCGCGACCCCGCCCTCGGTGGAACCGAATCCGTCGACCACCCGCACGCCGAAACGCTCCGCGAAACGCGGCAGATCACGCGGTGCACCCTCGTTGCCGTAGAGGAATTTCAATGGGTTGTCGGCATCGTCGGGCCGCTGCGGCGTGGCCAGGATGTAGGACAGCGGTTTGCCGACATAATTGGCATAGGTGGCGCCGAAGCGGCGCGCATCCGGGATGAACTGCGATGCGGAGAACTTGCGCCGCAGGGCGATCGACGCACCGGCGGCCGCGGCCACCGCCCAGCCCGCCATGATCGCGTTGGAGTGGAACAACGGCATGGACAGATAGCAGGTATCGGCCGGACCGAGCCCGAACCGCTCGGCCAGCATCCGGCCCGGGAAAGCGACTTTGTCCTGGGTCACCCGGACCGCCTTGGGATCACCGCTGGTGCCCGAGGTGAAGATCAGCATGAACAGGTCGTCGCCGGTGAGATCGGCGAACGTCACCGGGGTGTCGGCATACCCGGCGAGTTCGGCTGCCCAGCCATCCGATTCGACGTCGACGGCGTCCACGCCGTCGGGAACCACCGCACCGGAATCGGCCAATACGAACTGACAGTCGGCACGTTCGATATCGGCGAGCAGCGCCGCGCCCCGTCGGGTCGGGTTGAGCCCGACCGGCACCAGCCCGGACAGGCCGGCGGCCACCAACACCGTGGAGAAGAACGGGGTGTTGCCCAGCAACACCCCGACGTGTGGCGGTCGCGACGGGTCCAGTCGTGCCCGCAAGGCGGCGGCCAGTCTGGCCCCCGCGGCGATATGGTCCCGCCAGGACGTGAACGAATCTTCGTCGTGGACACCACGATCGGTGACATCGACCAGCGGTGCCAGCAGCTCACCGACGGTGGGTCCGGTCGATCGGTGCACTTTGTCAGACGGGGGTGTCGGCCAGTTCGCGACCGATCCGCAGCAGCTGCCCGGTCGCGCTGCCCACCGCGAACTCGGTCTGCTTGGCAGCCAGGAAGTAACGATGGATCGGGTGGTCCATGTCGATGCCGACACCGCCGTGCACATGCACCACGGTATGTACCACGCGGTGCCCGGCATCGGCGGCCCAGAAGGCGGCGCTGGCGACGTCGATATCGGCAGGGAGATCTTCGGACAGCCGCCATGCGGCCTGCGTCAGTGTCGAGCGCAGCGCCTTGACGTCGATGTACCCGTCGGCCAGTCGCGCGGACACCGCCTGGAAGCTGCCGATCGGGCGGTCGAACTGTTCGCGTTCCCGGGCGTACTGGGCGGTGAGCTCCAGTGCCCGCTCCAGCACACCGAGCTGAAAGGCGCTGCGGCCCAGCGCATGATGCACGGTCAGCCAGTCGAGGACCTCAGCACCACCGATCAGGCGGGTAGCGTCGACCGACGTTCCGCTCAGTTCGAGGTGGCCGATGGTGCCGTGACCGGTGGTGTCCAGCGTGGACACCGTGACACCGGGATCGTCGACGGACACCAGGAAGACCTGCGTACCGACCTCGGCCTCCGCGGGTACCAGGAACGCATCGGCCACCGGGCCGAACGCGACCTGGGTGCGCGATCCGGTCAGCCGGAACCCGGTGCCGTCCTGCTGGGCCTGAACCGGGCCCTGGCCCATCTCACCGTCGAGCGCAACGGCAAGCACCTTGGCGCCGTTGACGGCGGGGACCGCCCAGTCCTGCTGCAGCTGCGTGGAACCGAACTTCTCCAGCGCTCCGGCCGCCAGCACCGCAGACTCCAGGTAGGGCACTGCGGCCAATTGCCGGCCGAGTGCGGTCAGCACCGCGGCCTGCTCCAGCACGCCGAACCCGCCGCCGCCCAACGATTCCGGGGCCGCGGTCGACAGGATGTCGGCCTCGATGAGCTTGCTCCACAGGTCACGGTCGAACCGCTGCTCCAGGCCGTCGAGAACACGCTGATGCTCGGGGGTGACCACCGACTCGGTGATGGTGCGGACCAGGCCGCCCAGGTCGACGGATGCTTCAGTGGGTGTGAAATCCATTGTCGTTCCTATCGATTCACTCGGGGCAGGCCGAGCGCGACCATGCCGATGATGTCACGCTGGATCTCGTTGGTGCCGCCGCCGAAGGTCAGGATCAGGCATGACCGGTGCATCCGTTCGATGCGGCCGCGCAGCACGGCGCCGGCGGAGCCCGACCGCAGTGTCGCCGAGGTGCCGAGCACCTCCATGAGCAGCCGGTAGGCCTCGGTGGCCAGTTCGGTGCCGAACACTTTGGCCGCCGACGCGTCGGCGGGCGAGGGTGCGGCGTCGGTGGCCGAGGCGAGTTCCCAGTTGATCAGCTTCAGGACCTCGGCCTTGGCATGCACCCGGGCCAGGTTCAGTTGCACCCACTCCGAGTCGATCAGCCGCTTGCCGTGCACATCCTTGGTGTTCTGGGCCCACTCGCGAACCGCGCCCAGCGCCACGAAGATCGGCTGGGCCGAGACCAATGCGACGCGCTCGTGGTTGAGCTGGTTGGTGACCAGCTTCCAGCCGGCGTTCTCCTCGCCGACCAGTGCCGATTTGGGAACACGGACATCCTGGTAGTAGGTGGCGCTGGTGTCCACACCGGACATGGTGTGCACCGGCGTCCAGGAGAAACCCTCGGCGGTCGTGGGCACGATGAGCATCGAGATGCCGCGGTGCTTCTTGGCTTCGGGGTTGGTGCGCACCGCCAGCCACACGTAATCGGCGTACGCGATCAGGCTGGTCCACATCTTCTGGCCGTTGATCACGTAGTCGTCGCCGTCATGCACCGCGGTGGTGCGCAGCGACGCGAGGTCGGTGCCCGCACCCGGTTCGGAGTAACCGATGGAGAAGTGCAGTTGGCCCGCGGCGATCTTGGGCAGGAAGAACTTCTTCTGCTCCTCGGTGCCGAAGTGCATGATCGTCGGAGCCACGCTGTTGATGGTCAGGAACGGCACCGGGACGTTGGCGATGGACGCCTCGTCGTTGAAGATCAATCCGTCCATCGGCGGGCGGGCCTGGCCGCCGTACTCGGTGGGCCACGACAGGGTGAGCCAGCCGTCCTTGCCCATCTGCTCGACGGTTTCGCGGTAGACGTTGCCGCGGCCCATCTCGCCGTCGCTGGCCGCCAGCGCCTCGGCCCGCTCGGGCGTCATCAGTTTGGTGAAGTACGACCGCAGTTCGCGGCGCAACTCCTCCTGCTCGGCGGTGTAACCGATCCGCATGGCGACATCCTCACTGTCGGGTTGGAGCCGGGCGCCCCGGGACAATCGAAGCACCCCTCGATATCCTGGTTGTAACACGTTCTAGTCTTGCGGTCCAGGGCGGTACCGTTAGCCTGCACATGGGCACACAGCCCGTGCCCGGAGCGCGAGGAGGTTCAGATGCACGTAGAAGTCGACCATGACCGTTGCGAAGGCAACGCGGTGTGTGTCGGGATTGCCCCCGACCTGTTCGATCTCGATGACGACGACTATGCCGTCGTGAAAGCCGACCCGGTACCCGCCGACCAGGAGGATCTGGCCGAGCAGTCCGTGGCCGAATGCCCTCGGGCTGCCCTCATCCGCAAAGACTGAAGAGACTAGAGGTATTCATACCGTGCCTTTGAACAGCCCGACGGCCGCTGAAGCAGCGACCAACGACAACCCCATCGACCTGTCCGGAAAGGTCGCGGTCGTCACCGGCGCGGCCGCCGGCCTGGGCCGGGCCGAGGCGATCGGCCTGGCCCGAGCCGGCGCCACGGTGGTGGTCAACGACATGGCCGGCGCGCTCGACAAGTCCGATGTGCTGGCCGAGATCGAGGCGGCCGGGTCCAAGGGCATCGCCGTGGCCGGCGATATCAGCGCCCGCAGCACCGCCGATGAGCTGATCGAGACCGCCGACCGGCTCGGTGGGCTGGGCATCGTGGTCAACAATGCCGGGATCACCCGGGATCGCATGTTGTTCAACATGTCCGACGAGGACTGGGACGCGGTGGTCGCCGTGCATCTGCGCGGGCATTTCCTGTTGACCCGCAATGCGGCCACGTACTGGAAGGCCAAGGCCAAGGAGTCTGCCGATGGGCAGGTGTACGGCCGGATCGTGAACACCTCGTCGGAGGCCGGCCTGGCCGGGCCGGTCGGCCAGGCCAATTACGGTGCGGCCAAGGCCGGTATCACCGCGTTGACGTTGTCGGCGGCCCGCGGTCTGAGCCGCTACGGGGTGCGTGCCAACGCCATCGCGCCACGCGCACGGACCGCGATGACCGCCGATGTGTTCGGTGACGCTCCCGAACTGACGGCGGGCCAGGTCGACGGTCTGTCACCCGATCACGTCGTGACCCTGGTGGCCTTCCTGTCCTCCCCGGCGGCGCACGCCGTCAACGGTCAGCTGTTCATCGTCTACGGCCCGACGGTCACCCTGGTGGCCGCTCCCACGGTGGCCGAGCGCTTCACCGCCGACGCCGATGCCTGGGATCCCGCGGCGCTGAGTACGACGCTGGGCAACTACTTTGCTGAACGCGATCCGGAAATCGGATTCTCCGCGACTGAACTCATGGGTTCTTGAGTTTGGAGAACCTGATATTCGCAGGTTTGATCCTGCTAGAACACGTTCTAGAATGACGTCGATCACATGCGCTGTGACCAGCGTAAATGGGAGATTTTCACGAAGATTGCGGTTCTTTGACACTGTGAACGTGTTCTAGTTAGTATGAGCCCGCTCACTAAGGCCAGCGCGCAAATCAGGGGTGGAAAGCCCGCCGGAGCGAACAGATTCCCGATATTGTCGGGGTCTTCGCCAGTGTGGACCTGTAACCCCGTTCGAGAATGGAGTCGAGGTTGATCGAACAGCTTGCGGCTCCGGCGCGGGCCGTGGGCGGGTTCGTCGAAATGACCATCGACACCTTCGTGAAGATGTTCCGCAGGCCCTTCCAATTCCGTGAGTTCCTCGACCAGACCTGGATGATCGCGCGGGTGTCGTTGGTGCCGACGCTGCTGGTGTCGATCCCGTTCACCGTGCTGGTGGCCTTCACGCTGAACATCCTGCTGCGCGAGATCGGTGCCGCCGACCTGTCGGGGGCGGGTACCGCATTCGGCACCATCACCCAGCTGGGCCCGGTCGTCACGGTGCTGGTGGTCGCAGGTGCCGGCGCCACCGCCATCTGCGCCGACCTCGGTGCCCGCACCATCCGCGAGGAGATCGACGCCATGCGGGTGCTGGGCATCGATCCGATCCAGCGACTGGTGGTGCCCCGGGTGCTCGCCTCGACCTTCGTGGCGGTACTGCTCAACGGTCTGGTGTGTGCGATCGGCCTGTCCGGTGGCTATGTCTTCTCGGTGTTCCTGCAGGGGGTCAACCCGGGGGCGTTCATCAACGGTCTGACCATCCTGACCGGTCTCGGCGAGTTGGTGCTCGCCATGTTCAAGGCCTTGCTCTTCGGGTTGTTGGCAGGGCTGGTCGGGTGCTACCGCGGCCTGACCGTGCAGGGCGGGCCCAAGGGCGTCGGCATCGCCGTCAACGAAACCGTGGTGTACGCGTTCATCTGCCTGTTCGTCGTGAACGTCATCCTGACCGCCGTCGGTGTCCGGGTTCTGGAGCGCTGATGAGAGAGCTTCGCCGCCAAGCGGTCCCGAACACGGCCGGTCGGCCGGGAGATGACGATCACGATCCCGGTCGACACCTCCTTGCTAACGCAATGATTAATGTGTGCCGGACGACGAGACGCCCATGAGTTACGACGCGACACTTCGGCTCCGCCGATTCTTCCGGGGCGTGCCCCGCACGGTGGACAGCATCGGCGAGCAGGCGCTGTTCTACGGCGAGTCGATGCGCTACATCCCCAACGCCGTCACCCGGTACCGCAAGGAGACCATCCGGCTGGTCGCCGAGATGACCATGGGCGCGGGTGCGCTGGTGATGATCGGCGGCACCGTCGGCGTCGCCGCGTTCCTCACGCTGGCCTCCGGTGGTGTCATTGCCGTGCAGGGCTATTCGTCGCTGGGCAACATCGGCATCGAGGCATTGACCGGCTTCCTGTCGGCCTTCCTCAACGTGCGCATCGTCGCACCGGTGATCGCCGGTATCGCCCTGGCCGCCACCATCGGCGCAGGCACCACCGCGCAACTCGGTGCGATGCGGGTGGCCGAGGAGATCGACGCCGTGGAAGCGATGGCGGTGCATGCGGTTTCGTATCTGGTGTCCACCCGCATCATCGCCGGGCTGATCGCCATCGTGCCGCTGTACTCGCTGTCGGTGCTCGCGGCGTTCTTCGCGGCCAGATTCACCACGGTGTTCATCAACGGCCAGAGTGCGGGCCTGTATGACCACTACTTCAACACCTTCCTGATACCGAGCGACCTGCTGTGGTCGTTCCTGCAGGCAATCGTCATGTCGGTCGCGGTCATGCTGGTGCACACCTACTACGGCTACAACGCTTCCGGCGGTCCGGTCGGCGTGGGTATCGCCGTGGGCCAGGCCGTGCGCACCTCGCTGATCGTGGTTGTCACCATCACCCTGTTCATCTCACTCGCCGTGTACGGCGCGTCCGGCAACTTCAACCTGTCGGGGTAGGGCAGACGATGTCAGACGGAAACGCCAAACGCAGCCACGTCCGGATCGCCGCCGCGATCCTGGCCACCCTGGTCGTCATCGCCGTGTTGTTCACCTACCTGTTCTTCACCGCCGCGTTCACCGCCGTGGACACCGTCACGGTGACCTCGCAGCGAGCCGGTCTGGTGATGGAACGCGATGCCAAGGTCAAGTACCGCGGCATCCAGATCGGCAAGGTCGCCAGTATCGAGTACGCCGGCGATCAGGCCAAGCTGACACTGTCCATCGAGCGCAACCAGATGCGCTTCATCCCGTCGAATGCCGTCGTGAAGATCGGTGGCACCACGGTTTTCGGCGCCAAGTCGGTGGAGTTCCTGCCGCCGGAGGATCCTCGCGACACCACGCTGCAGCCCGGCACCAACATCGCGGCCTCCGATGTGCAGCTCGAGGTCAACACGTTGTTCCAGACGCTCACCGATGTGCTGCACAAGGTCGACCCGATCAACCTCAACGCGACCGTGACCGCCCTCGGTGAGGGCCTGCGCGGTAACGGCGAGGATCTGGGTGTCGCGATGTCAGGTCTGAACAGCTATCTGGCGCAACTCAACCCGAAGCTGCCGACGGTGCAGGAGGACTTGCGCAAGACGGCGGTCGTCGCCGATATCTACGGTGATGCCGGGCCCGATCTGGCCACCATCTTCGACAACGCCCCGCGGCTGGCCCAGACCATCGTCGACGAACAGGACAACCTGAACGCCGCGCTGCTGGCCGCCACCGGACTCGCCCAGAACGGCACGGCGACACTGGAACCCGCCGCCGACGACTACATCGCCGCGATCCAGCGGCTGCGCGCACCGCTGAAGGTGGCCGGCGACTACTCCCCGGTGATCGGTTGCACACTGCAGGGCACCTCCAAGGCGTTGGACACCTTCGCCCCGGTGATCGGCGGTATCCGTCCCGGTCTGTTCGTGGCCTCGAACTTCCTGCCCGGTGCCCCGGCCTACACCTACCCGGAGAGCCTGCCGATCGTGAACGCCTCAGGCGGCCCGAACTGCCGTGGCCTGCCGGATGTTCCGGGCAAGCAGCTCGGTGGTTCCTGGTATCGCACCCAGTTCCTGGTGACCGACAACGCCTACGTGCCCTACCAGCCGAACACCGAGCTTCAGTTCAATGCGCCCTCGACACTGCAGTTCCTGTTCAACGGTGCGTTCGCGGAACGGGATGATTTCTGATGATCAGGTTGCGCCGCGATGAGCGCTTGCGCGAAGAGCCACGGGTCGAGAAGAACGAGGGCCGTAGCTAGTGAACAGAGAACGCCGCACCCTCATCAACGTCGCCGTGTTCACCATGGCGATGGTGCTGGTGGCCGCCGGGCTGATCGTCGTCTTCGGCCAGTTCCGGTTCACCTCCAGCAATCAGTTCCACGCGACGTTCACCGAGGCCTCGCGACTCAAGGCCGGACAGGACGTCCGCATCGCCGGTGTGCCGGTCGGGTCGGTCGGCGCGGTCACCCTGAACCCGGACAACACCGTCAACGTCAGCTTCGACGTCGACAAGCGCTACCAGCTCTACACCTCGACCCGTGCGGTGGTGCGTTACGAGAACCTGGTCGGTGACCGCTACATGGAGATCACCTCCGGTCCGGGCGACCTGAACAAGCTGCCGGCCGGATCCACCATCTCGCGCGAGAACACCCAGCCCGCACTGGATCTCGATGCGCTGCTGGGCGGGTTGCGCCCGGTGCTCAAGGGCTTGGACGGCGCGAAGGTCAACGAGGTCAGCAACGCCGTCATCGAGCTGCTGCAGGGCCAGGGCGGTGCCATCCAGAGCATGCTGTCGAGCACCAGCGCGTTCAGCCAGAACCTCGCCGCCCGCGATGAGCTGATCGGTGAGGTCATCACCAACCTCAACACCGTGCTCGGCACCATCGACGAGAAGGGCGATCAGTTCAACGCCAGCGTCGACGAGTTGCAGAAACTGATCACCGGGCTGGCCGAGAACCGCGATCCGATCGCAGGCGCCATCGGCCCGCTGGCCCAGGCCGAGAACGATCTGACCGAGATGCTGGAAGCCTCGCGGCGACCCCTGCAGGGTGTCATCGAGAACGCCCGACCGCTGATGCAGCGTCTCGATGAACGTAAGGGTGACGTCAACAAGGTCATCGAGCCGCTCGCCGAGAACTACATGCGGCTGAATTCGCTCGGTGCCTACGGTGCCTTCTTCAACATCTACTACTGCTCGGTGCGGTTGAAGATCAACGGCCCGGCCGGCAGCGACATCCTGATCCCGTTCGGTGGCCCGCCGGACCCGACGAAGGGGAGGTGCTCGGAGAATGGCTAGCCCAGACCGCAGCAATCCGCTGCGCACCGGGATCCTCGGCATCTTCGTGGTGGCGTGCCTGGTGCTGGTGTCCTTCGGCTACACCGGCTTGCCGTGGTACCCGCAGGGCCGCAACTACGAGGCCTACTTCACCGACGCCGGCGGTATCACCCCCGGTAACGACGTCAACATCTCCGGTATCAACGTCGGCAAGGTGAACTCGGTATCGCTGGCCGGTGACCAGGCCAAGGTCGGGTTCACCGTCGACCGGAAGATCAAGGTGGGCAATCAGACTCTGGTCGCCATCAAGACCGATACCGTGCTGGGGCAGAAGTCCCTGTCGGTGGCCCCGGGCGGTACCGGGGATTCGACCGTCATCCCGGTCAACCGCACCACCACGCCCTACACGCTGAACACCGCGCTGCAGGATCTCGGCGGCAACGTCAGCGAGCTGGACAAGCCGCGCTTCGAGCAGGCCCTGCAGACGTTGACCGACACGCTGCGCGACGCCACCCCGCAACTGCGTGGTGCGCTCGACGGGGTGGCCGACCTGAGCCGCAGCCTGAACAAGCGTGATGCCGCCTTGGAACAACTGCTGATGCATGCCAAGAACGTCTCGGACACCCTGGCCGCCCGGTCGGGTCAGGTGAACCAGCTCATCACCGACGGTAACCAGCTCTTCGCTGCACTCAACGAGCGCAGCCAAGCGCTGAGCACCCTGATCGCCGGTATCGACGATGTCTCGGCACAGCTTTCCGGTTTCGTCGCCGACAACAAGCGGGAGTTCCTGCCGGTCCTGCAGAAGCTCGACGCGGTGATGGACAACCTGCTGGAGCGCAAGGAACACATCGGTGAGGCGCTGCGCCGACTGCCGCCGTATGCCACCGCGCTGGCCGAGGTCGTGGGTAACGGACCGGGCTTCAACATCAACCTCTACGGTCTGCCGCCGGCGACCATCTCCGAGGTGCTGCTGGATTCCTACTTCCAGCCGGGCAAGCTGCCCGACAGCCTCGCCGATTACCTGCGCGGCATGATTTCCGAGCGACTGCTGGTGAGGCCGAAGACGCCATGACACAACCGAAGTCCGGAAAGGGTAGGTGGCTGCGCGCCATCCTCGCCGTCGCCCTCGCCGCGCTGCTGGCGGTCGGCGTGTACCTGGTGTGGCCCAACCGCGGCGGCCAGAAGATCGTCGCCTATTTCACGACGGCGGTCGGGCTGTACCCGGGAGACGATGTCCGCGTCGTCGGGGTACCGATCGGCCGGATCGACTCGATCCAGCCGCGGGCCAACGACGTCAAGGTCACCATGACCGTCCAAGACGGTGTGCAGGTGCCTGCCGATGCGCGGGCCATCGTCATCGCACCGAACCTGGTGTCCGCCAGGTTCATCCAGCTGACCCCGGCCTTCACCGGTGGTGCGGCGATGGCCGACGGCGCCGAGATCGGACTCGACCGCACCGGGGTCCCGGTGGAGTGGGACGAGGTCAAGGAACAGCTGACCGCACTGAGCACTCAGCTCGGCCCCCAGGACGGCGGGCTGCAGGGGCCGCTGACCACCTTCGTCAACCAGGCCGCCGACACCTTCGACGGCAACGGAGACTCGTTTAGGCAGGCATTGCGCGAGCTGTCCCAGACTGCGGGCCGGCTCGGCGACTCCCGCTCCGATCTGTTCGGGACTATCCGCAACCTGCAGGTGCTCGTCAACGCGCTGTCCAACAGCAATGAGCAGATCGTCCAGTTCACCAACCACGTCGCGTCGGTATCGCAGGTACTGGCCGACAGTTCGGCGGATCTGGACAACACGCTCGGGGTGCTCAACCAGGCTCTCGGTGATGTACGCGGGCTGTTGAGCGAATCGAACGGCGCGCTCATCGAGTCGGTGAGCAGCCTGTCCGAGTTCACGCAGATCCTCACCGATCACAGCGATGACATCGAGCAGATCCTGCATGTCACACCCAACGGCCTGGCCAACTTCTACAACATCTACAACCCGGCGCAGGGCACCGTCGGCGGCCTGCTGTCGCTGCCCAACTTCGCCAACCCGGTGCAGTTCATCTGCGGTGGCACCTTCGACGTCGGCGCATCCCCGGACAACTACAAGCGCGCCGAGATCTGCCGGCAGCGTATGGGTCCGGTGCTCAAGCGCATCACCATGAACTACCCGCCGGTGCTGCTGCACCCGATCGACAGCATCACTGCCTACAAGGGACAGATCATCTATGACACCCCGGCGACGGAGGCCAAGGCCGAGACCCCGGTGCCGTATCTGCAGTGGCAACCGGCGCCCGGCGTGACACCGCCGAACCCCGGACCCAACGGCAACCTGAGCCAGCTCATCCTGCCACCACCGGCCGTGCCCGGACAGATCTCTCCTGCCGGCCCGGTGCCCCCGGCGCCGCCGATGGGGCCGGGACCGCTACCTGGTCCCGCGCCGACCGAAGGGACGGGCGGATGAATCGAATCCTGTTGCGCGGCACCGCGCTCGGTGCCGGTTCGCTGATGTTGGCCGGCTGCCAGTTCGGCGGGCTGAATTCGCTGAACATGCCGGGCACCGCCGGCCACGGCTCCGGTTCCTACACCATCACCGTGGAACTGCCGGACGTCGCCACGTTGCCGCAGAACTCACCGGTGATGCTCGACGACGTGACGGTCGGCAGCGTGTCGGGAATCGAAGCGGTGCAGCGCGCCGACGGCACCTTCTACGCCGCCGTGCAGCTGTCCCTCGACGGTGATGTGGACCTGCCGGAGAACTCGACGGCCACCGTCGCGCAGACCTCGCTGCTGGGTTCCCAGCATGTGCAGCTGGCCCCACCGCTGGACAACGAGGTGGGCAAACTCAAGCAGGGTTCGCACATCCCGCTCGGCGCCATCGGGCGGTATCCGACCACCGAAGAAGTGCTCTCCGCACTCGGCGTCGTGGTCAACAAGGGCAATCTCGGTGCGCTGCAGGACATCACCGACGAGGCCTATGCCGCCGTCGCGGAGCGCCAAGGCAGCTTCGCCGAGTTGCTGCCGCGGCTGGCCGAGCTCACCGCCTCACTGGACCGGCAGACCGAGGACATCATCGCCGCAGCCGACGGGCTGAACCGGTTCGCCTCGATCCTGGCCCGCAGCAAGGACAATCTGGGCCGCACGTTGGACAGCCTGCCGAATGCGCTGCTGGTGCTGAACGACAACCGGCAGAACATCGTCGACGCGTTCACCGCCCTGCGCAGCTTCGCCGAGGTCGGGTCGCGGGTGTTGTCGGAGACCAAGGACGACTTCGCGGCCGATCTGAAGGATCTGTTCCCGGTCATCAAGGCGCTCAACGACAACGCCGACGATTTCATCAAGGACCTGGAACTGCTGCCGACGTTCCCGTTCCACTACAAGTACCTGCGCAATGCGGTGCGCGGTGACTACATGAACGTGTTCGTCACGTTCGACCTGACGGTGCGGCGCTTCGGTGAGTCGGTGTTCACCACGTCTTTCTTCGACCCGAACATGAAGCACCTCAACGAGGTGCTCAACCCGCCGGACTTCCTGACCGGTGCGCTGGCCAACCTGTCCGGGCAGGCCGCCGACCCGTTCAAGATCCCGCCGGGCACCGCCACCCAGCACGAGGAGGCGCCGTAATGCTGACCCGGTTGACGCGCCTGCAGTTGTCGATCTTCGCCGTCGTCACGGTGCTGACCGTGACCGCGATCTCGGCGTTCTATCTGCACGTGCCTGCGGCGCTGGGCATCGGTACCTACAACGTCACCGCCAACTTCGTGGCCGGTGGTGGGCTGTACCAGAACGCCAACGTCACCTACCGCGGTGTCACGATCGGCCGCGTCGAGGAGGTCGGGCTCACCGACGACGGTGTGATCGCCAAGATGCGACTCAACACCGACACCGATGTACCCGCCAACGTCACGGCCACCGTGAAGAGCGTCTCGGCCGTCGGTGAGCAGTACATCGATCTGGTCCCGCCGGAGGGGCAGGCCGATTCGGCGCTGCTGCGCAACGGGTCGTCCATCGACGTCGCGAACACCGCGATCGGCCAGGACATCGCGGGTCTGCTGAAGCAGGCCGATGATCTGGTCAACAGTGTCGGCGACGCCCGCATCCAGGACCTGTTGTCGGAGACCTTCAAGGCGTTCAACGGTTCCGGACCCGAACTGGCCCGGCTCATCCAGTCCGGCCGTGATCTGGTCGACGAGGCCAATGCCGCCTACCCGGAGACCGCCCAGCTCATCGATCAGGCCGGTCCGTTCCTGGACGCCCAGATCGAGGCCGGTGACGATATCCGGGCCACCGCAGACGGACTGGCGCGACTCACCGCCGAGGTGGCCAATGCCGATCCGCAGTTGCGCTCGGTGTTGCAGACGGTGCCCGGCACCGCCGCAGAGGCCAATGTCACCTTCGAGGGCATCCGCCCGACCTTCCCGGTCCTGGCCGCCAACCTGGCCAACTTCGGTCGTATCGGCGTCATCTATCACAAGTCGATCGAGCAAGCCCTGGTGATCTTCCCGGCGTTGATGGCCGCCTTGATCACCGTCGGCACCGGGCTTCCCGCCGACGAGGGCGGCAAGCTGGACTTCAAGATCAACCTCGGTGACTCGCCGCCCTGTTCGACCGGATTCATCCCGCCGTCGGAGATCCGCTCACCGGCCGACACCACCCTGCGTGAGCTGCCGACCGACCTGTACTGCAAGACCGCCCAGAACGACCCGGCGGTGGTGCGCGGTGCGCGTAACTATCCCTGCATGGAGTTCCCCGGCAAGCGGGCCCCGACGGTCCAGCTGTGCCGCGACCCGGTTGGTTACGTCCCCATCGGCACCAACCCGTGGCGTGGTCCGCCGGTGCCCTATGACACCCCGATCACCGATCCGCGGAACATCACCCCGCCGAACAAGTTCCCGTACATCCCGCCGGCGAACGATTACGATCCGGGTCCGCCCGCGGTGCAACTGCCCCCGGGTGTGCAGCCCGGCCCCGGTCCGGCTCCGCATGCGCCGTTCCCGAATCCGGTGCCGCCGAACAACAACGCCCCGGCTCCGCCGTGGCCGTACTACGCGCCGCCGGATCAGGTGCTGCCGCCCTACGGTCGGCAGGTGCCCGCACCGCCGCTGCCGCCGGGTACCCCGATCGAACGGCCACCCGGTTCACCGGAGGCGGCGATCCTGCCACCCCCCGGTGGCTTCCCGCCGCCGCCACCGGCTCCGGTGCCGCCGGCACCCGCCCCGGCACCGGGTCCGTTGCCCGCCGAGCAGCCCCTGGCCAGCGCCTCACTCACGACCACCTACGATCCGAAGACGGGTGTGTTCGCCGATCCGACCAACGGCGGCACCGGGGTGTTCGCACCCGGGAGTGATGTGTTCACACCCGCGGAGAATTGGGTGGATCTGATGCTGGCGCCGAGGCAGATGTAGATGGCTGACGGAGAGACAACGCAGGCGTCCCCGGAGCAGAACAGCAGCAAGGCGATACGACGGCGTGCGTCGCGGGCCGCGGGTCCGGCCGGTGCCCCCGTCGGCGATCAAGAGCCGGCGACCCAGGTGACCGCCCCGACGATCCGGGTGCCGGCGGCGGTTCGCGCGGCAGCATTGCCGCCGCGGCGCCCGCACCGGGCGCTGGTGGCGGCGGTGTCCGCGGCCGGGGCCTTGATCGCTGCGGCGGTGTTGGTGACGGTCGTGGTGGTGCTGACGATGCAGAACCGGGAAGCGGCCGAAACCCAGGCGCGGGAGCAGCGTTTCGTCGACACCGCGTCGCAGACCGTGATGAACATGTTCAGCTACGACCAGAACACCATCGACGAGAGCGTCAACCGCTTCGTCGACGGCACCAGCGGTCCGTTGCGCGACATGCTCAGCCAGGACAACAATGTCGACAACCTGAAGGCCATCTTCCGCGATACCAACGCCACCTCCGAGGCGATGATCAGCGGGGCGGCCCTGGAGAAGATCGACGAGATCGGCGGTAACGCATCGGTTCTGGTATCGGTGCGGGTCACGGTCACCGATATCGATGGTGTCAACAAACCGTCGCAGCCATACCGGATGCGGGTCATCGTGCACGAGGACGGCAGTGGCCACATGACCGGTTATGACCTGAAGTACCCCGAGGGCGGGAACTGATGCGCACCAGACTGATTCAGGCCACGGCCGTGCTGTTCGCGCTGGGCCTGGTGGCATTGGCCGCCGTCGCCGGCGGGCTGTACTGGGACCGGGTGCAGGCCCGCGCCGCCGCGGCGGCCGAGGCCGAACTACCCGACCTGGCGATCCAGCAGATCCCGCTGGTGTTCGGCTACGACTTCCAGACCGTCGAGCGCAGCCTCACCGAGGCGGCGACACTGCTGACACCGGATTACCGACGCGAGTTCGAGGACCGCGCCACCAAGGACATCATCCCGCAGGCCCGGGAGCGGCAGGTCGTCAGTCAGGCGCATGCCGTCGGCGCCGGAATGCTGAGTGCCGAAAGGGATTCGGCCTCGGTGCTGGTGTTCATGAACCGCACCGTGACCGACAAGTCCAAGGAGTCGGTGTATGACGGTAGTCGCCTGCGGGTCGATTATCAGAAGATCGACGGGCGCTGGCTGATCAACTACATCACGCCCATCTAGTCGGATTTGGCGGTCGCCAACGCGTCCAGGAAGGCGCGCGCCCAGCGATCGACATCGTGGGCGAGCACCTGCCGGCGCAGGGCCCGCATCCGGCGCTTGCCCTCGTCCACCGACTGGTTCAGAGCTTGTTCGATCGCATCGCGCACACCGTCGGTGTGGTGCGGGTTGCACAGGTAGGCCTGCCGGAGTTCAGCTGCGGCGCCGGTGAATTCACTCAGGACCAGTGCGCCGCCGAGATCGCTGCGGCAGGCCACGTACTCCTTGGCCACCAGGTTCATACCGTCGCGCAGCGGGGTGACCAGCATGACGTCGGCGGCGACGAAGAAGGCGATGAGGTCGTCGCGGGGGACCGGGCGGTGCAGGTAGTGCACGACCGGGTGGCCGACCTCGCCGTACTCGCCGTTGATGTGCCCGACCTGACGCTCGATGTCCTCCCGCATCTCGATGTAGCTCTCGACCCGTTCCCGGCTGGGGGTGGCCAACTGCACCAGCACGGTGTCGGTACGGTCGGCGCGATCTTGTTCCAGCAACTCGGAGAATGCCTTGAGCCGGACGTCGATGCCCTTGGTGTAGTCGAGGCGATCGACGCCGAGCAGGAGCTTGCGGGGGTTGCCCAACTCGGTGCGGATCTGGCGGGCCCGCTGCCGGATGCCCTTGTCGCGCGCCTTGCGGTCCAGTTCGGCGGAATCGATGGAGATCGGGAAGGCACCGACCTTGACGGTGCGGAAACCGACCTGCACCTCACCGAACCGGGCGCGCACACCGATCGTGGCGCGCGAGGTGTTGGCCCCGACCAGTCGGCGGGCCAGGATCAGAAAGTTCTGTGCGCCGCCGGCCAGGTGGAAGCCGACCAGATCGGCGCCGAGTAGACCCTCGATGATCTCGGTGCGCCACGGCATCTGCATGAACAGCTCGACCGGCGGGAACGGGATGTGCAGGAAGAATCCGATGGTGAGATCCGGGCGCAGCATCCGCAGCATCTTGGGCACCAGCTGCAGCTGGTAGTCCTGGATCCACACCGTCGCGCCGGGTGCGGCGGCGCGCGAGGTGGCCTCGGCAAAGCGCCGGTTCACCTCGACGTAACGGTCCCACCAGTGCCGGTGGTACTGCGGCTTGACGATGACGTCGTGGTACAGCGGCCACAGCGTCGCGTTCGAGAAACCCTCGTAGTACAGCGCGACATCCTCGGCGGACAGCCGCACCGGGTACAGGCTCAGATCGTCCTGGACGATGGGTTCTTCATCGCTGTCGGCGACACCGGGCCAACCGATCCAGGCGCCACGCTGTTTGCGCAGGATCGGCTCCAGCGCGGTGACCAGGCCGCCGGGGCTGCGTTTCCAGGTCGTACTGCCGTCGGGGAGCCGGACCTGGTCGATCGGTAGCCGGTTGGCCACCACGACGAAGTCGGAGCTCCCGGTCTCTGAGGTGGAGTCGTCTGAGTCGACTCCCGCAGACACCTAGGCCTCGGGCTTCGCGGGTCCGATACCGAGCATGGCGAGGAACGTCCGACATTCGTCGGCGTCGGTGGCGTAGGCGGCGACAACGCGGCGCGCCTGGCTGGCAGTGTCGTCGGCGACGGGTTCGACGTCACCGATTTCTGCGCTATCCGTTTTTGCAGGCATTCTCCAACTGTATGCGATGCCGCCACATGCGGACTGCCAGGGACGATTCCGCGGTCACCGGAAACGGGTCCCCGCAGGCCAGCTGTGCCGTATAACTGGAACCTGTTCTAGTTAGTTGGTCTTCGCTTATCGGAGGTACCCCCATGTTGCTGTCGCTTGCGAATCGCACCTATCTGGTCACCGGCGGTGGCAGCGGGATCGGCAAGGGAGTTGCGACGGCGATTGTGGCCTCGGGTGGCAACGTGGTGCTGGCCGGTCGTAATGCCGACAAACTGGCCGCTGCCGCCGAGGAGATCGGTGGCGACCGGGTGATCTACGAACCCGCCGACATCACCGATGAGGACGAGGCGACCCGGCTCGTCGAGGCGGCGACGGCCTGGCACGGCAGGCTCGACGGGGTGGTGCACAGCGCGGGTGGTTCGGAGACCATCGGCCCGCTCACCCAGATCGATTCCGTGGCCTGGCGCAATACCGTCGACCTGAACATCAACGGCACGATGTACGTGCTCAAGCATGCGGCGCGGGAGATGGTCCGCGGTGGTGGCGGGTCCTTCGTCGGCATCTCGTCGATCGCGTCGAGCAACACCCACCGCTGGTTCGGCGCCTACGGCCCCAGCAAGGCCGCGCTCGATCACTTGATGATGGTGGCGGCCGACGAGTTGGGGCCGTCCTCGGTGCGGGTCAACGGCATCCGGCCGGGCCTCACCCGCACCGATATGGTCGCGCCGATCATCGACACCCCCGCACTCAGCGAGGACTACGCGGCGTGCACCCCGCTACCGCGGGTCGGCGAGGTCGACGATGTCGCGAACCTGGCGGTGTTCCTCCTCAGCGATGCGGCGAGCTTCATCACCGGCCAGATCATCAACGTCGACGGTGGGCACGGCCTGCGTCGCGGGCCGGATCTGTCCGGGATGTTGGAGCCGTTGTTCGGTGCGGACGGTCTGCGCGGAGTGGTGCCGAACCAGTCGTGAGCTAGCTTCGGCGGGCTGGAGCGCAGCGACCGGGGGATCAGCTCGGCAGCGCGTCCGGGCAATACACGCGGGCCGCGATCCCGGCGAAGGTGGTGATGCCCTCGTCGGACAGGTTGGAGTGGTCCTTGATGTAGTAGACGGCCTTCTCGATCTTCTCGTCGGAGCCGTTGCCCAGGATCCGGCACATCCGCTCGGCGAGCTTCACGGCCTCCTCATCGCTGCCCACCTGCACACCGTGCTCGGCGATCGCGGCCAGGAACTGTTCGGTGGTGAACTCTTCTTCCGCGGCGGCGGGAGCCGCCACCGCCAGCGCGGCGCCGGCGGCGAGGACGGCTGCGGTCAGCATGCGCGTGAGGGTCATCTCATCTCCTGTCCCGTCACCGACGCAGATGCACGTCAGCAAACGCTGTGATGTCTATCGACGGGGTCGGAACCGACGTTACCGAACGGGGTGGTCGGATGGTGCACCAGCGGTCGGGTCGTGGTGGATCCGCCCGTCGGCGCCGGTCAGCGGCCGGCCGCCACCACCCCAGCGTCGCGCGATGATCTCGGCGACGATGGACACCGCGGTCTCCTCCGGGGTGCGGGCACCGAGGTCCAGACCGATCGGGCTGGACAATCCGGCCAGATCGGAGCCGGTGAGCCCGGCCTCGGTCAATCTGGCCAATCGGTCGAGGTGAGTGCGCCGCGAGCCCATGGCGCCGACATAGCCGACCCGCGGCAGGCGCAGCGCCACTTCCAGGGCGGGCACATCGAACTTCGGGTCATGGGTCAGCACGCAGATGGCCGTCCGGGCGTCGATGGCGCCGAGATCCTGCTGGGCCTGCAGGTAGCGGTCGGGCCAGTCGACCACCACCTCGTCGGCAGCCGGGAACCGTGCCGCGGTGGCGAACACCGGGCGGGCATCGCACACCGTCACCCGGTAGCCCAGGAAATCGGCCTGACGGGCCAGCGCCGCGGCGAAGTCGATGGCTCCGATGATGATCATCCGCGGTCGTGGCGCGTAGCAGGCGACGAAGACCTCCATGCCCTGGTCCGTCTCGGCGATGCGCTGCCCGTCGGGTCCGTAGCTCAGCACCGAGGTCCGGCCGGCGAGGAGCAGTCCGCGAGCATCGTCGGCCACCGCATCGTCGGCACGCGCCGATCCGAGTGTGCCGTCCGAGTGCCCGGGGCCGACGATCAGGCGGCGACCCAACCAACTCGAATCCGGGTGGCCGATCACCGTCGCCACCGCGATCGGTTCGTTCGCCCCGATGGCCGCGTTGACAGCGGCGAGTTGCGGAAAAGTCTGTGCCGAAACCGGTTCCACGAAGACATCGAGAATTCCGCCGCAGGTGAGGCCGACGGCGAAGGCACCGTCATCGGTGATCCCGTAGCGCTGAAGTGCCGGTGTGCCGGTGGCCACGACCTCGCCGGCCAGTTCGTACACCGCGCCCTCGACGCAGCCCCCGGACACCGAGCCGGCAACGCTGCCGTCGGGTGCCACCAGCAGCGCCGCCCCGGCCGGGCGGGGTGCAGAACCGATGGTGCGCACGACGGTGGCCAACCCGGCTGTGTCCCCGGATCGCCAAGCGACCATCAGGTCGGCGAGAACGTCGCGCACGCTGCCAGTTTAGGTCGCAGAACGGGATTGCTCCCGTCGAGTGATCCGGCCCGACATGATGAGCCTATGCGCGCGATGATGGCGATTGCCACGCTGTTGGGGTCGGCGGTGCTGGCCGGCTGCGGAACAGGTGGTCCGAACTCGTTGTTCGGCGCGGCCGGCTACCACGTACGCGACGGATCGGTCTACTGCCTGAATGCCTTCCCGGGCAAGGCATTCGAAATCACGGATGCTGATGCCACGAGCTTCGAGGTGTTGGATCGCAGCTATGCGCGCGACAGTCACGCCGTCTCCCTCGACGGCCGCCGGTTGGACGGGAATGCTCGGCCGATGACCGCCGCGCGTACCACCGGCAGGACGTGATCGCCGGGGCGCAGTCACGCACCTTCCCGGCCCGCCCGGTCACCGGCTGCTCGACTGATCGGATCACGTTCGCGGACTAGTCTTTTTGCGACAGCGGAGGTTTTCGACCAGACGCGCCCGAATCCATGCACATATTAGATGTGCTAATTTTTTAGTTGGTTTCGTTGTCGCCGAAGGGTCGGGGCCTTGGGTAGTTGATCGTGTTCTCGGTTGCTGAGGTGGTGATGCTCGGATGGCGCAAAGTCGCGATGGGCGCGGCGGTGATCGGTGCGCCGTGGCCCCAGGACCGCGGATGGGACAACGGGCCGGGGCCGCAGGTTCATATCAACCTGCCGTGTGACGGGCCCGCTCGGCCAGGTGACGTTGTTTCCCTAGGGGATTCGTTCCCACAGACAGTGCCCGGCCATCGTGATGTCGAACAGTCGGGGTAGTACGACCAGGGTCAGTGGTTGACCCGTGGCGCCCTCGGCGGCGACCGGCGCGCCGACAACTCCGGCGGTGATCACTGTCTTCTGCGTTGCACTACAACGAGTCTCGGCATCGAGCGGGGTGGCCGTCCAGGATCCCGAGCTGAGATTCGGGTTGCGCAGCCCCTCACCGTGCAATGCCATGTCCGGGCCGAAGCTGACCCAGCGATCGCTCGGATCGCCGGGCACCGTCTGCGCCTCCCAGTGTTGGCCGGTGCAGCGCAACGGTAGTGACTGTCCCGGCGGCATCGTCGTCGCCCCGGTCAGATCGGCCGGACACCCCGAGTTCGGTTGCGGGGTGTCGGCGTGCGCCGGTGCCGCCGCCAGAACGCCGGCGGTCAGTACCAGGGCCAGAAGTACTCGCATGTCACAGCTTGGCGAGGTCGGTCTTCACCAGCCACACGTTGTAGTCGCTCCACACCGACAGGTTGAAGTACAGTTCGGTGCCGGTGCCCAGCGTCGACGGTGACCACGGGTGCATCATCGGGGCGTAGATACCGCCACCCTGCTGACCCATCAGCACGGTGGGGGCCGACCAGCCGCCCTCCGGGCGGTCCGAGGTCCGCAAGATCACGTTGTTGAACTGATCGCCGTGTAGCGCAACGTATTTACCGAGAGTCTTGTTGTACTGCACGGACATCTCGCTGACCTGGTTGCCGGCCTTGCCCGCACCGCATGCGCCGGTCTCCTTGCCGAAGATCGGGGACGCCTTACCCGGATCGTTGCGGTACCAGCCGGCCTTGTAGGCGCCGATCCCGAAGATTCCGCCCTTGCTGCCCTTGCTGTAGTACTCGTACTTGGTGACATCGAGGACGTCCGTCTCGAGCACACGGGAGATATAGGCCTGCCCCTGGCGGCCGTTCGGGGTGCCGTAGGAGTACACGAATCCGTCACCGGGTCGGACCATGGCGGCCTGCTGGAAGTTCGCATTACCGCCGAAGTTGTTGCGCACGCTCTTGGGCGAGATGTACCAGTTCTCGCCGTTGTCCTCGGAGTAGGCGATCGCCGAGTAGTTGGTGGACCAGCGGCCCGCCGCGCCCCACTGCTTCACCGACATGAAGCTGACGTACTGGGTGGCGCCGAACTGGGTGCCGGGGGTGGGCACCGAGATGCCCGCGGTGGGGATCAGGGTGACACCGGTCGGCAAGCCACGGGGCAGCCGCTCGGGCAAGATGATCTGCCGCGCGTAATGCTCCTCCCACAGCGGTGAACCACCGAACATGTTGCCGTTGAACCACTGCCCGCCCGGGACCGCCATCCCGTCGGCAAGGTTGCGGTCCGGGCTGCGGAACAGCGTGTTCAGCCGCCAGGTGCCGGTCATGTTCGGGCCGCCGAAGGTGTCGCCGAAGGCGATCAGCACCTGGTTCTCGTTGATCGGTGTGCTCGGGTCGTCCGGAATGCCGTTGTCCCACATGGTGCCGATATCGGTGCCCCAGATGCCGTACCGGTTGAAGGTGTCATTGGGGGCGAAATTGCCGGTCACCCAGTCCACGAAACTGGTGGAACCACTGAACTGGTAGCCCCGCGGCGGGAAATTGGGTCGCGGATTGAGTGCGGCGGCGGCCAGTGCCCGCGCCGACGTGTCGCCGGTGTTGGTCGAGGCCTGGTGCGACGGATCCAACCGGGTCAACAGGTTGTCGACCTCGCGCCGCGCGAAGGCCAGCAGCGTCCAAGCCAGGGTCGGGTTGGCCGGTGATCCGGGCAGCGCACCGGCCGCCCAGTCGAGGACATGCGAGACCACCTTGACGACACCGGTGAGCGGGTGAGGGGAGGCGACGGCGGCGGTGCGGGCCTGGTTCTGCGGCACGGTCGCGGTGGCCAGTGTGGTGGCCCCGGCGAACACCGCGACCACGTCGGCCTTGGCCAGACTGTCGGCCGGGTCGGCCGCCTGAGGAGCGGAAGCCTCGGGAGTGCCCACCGATGCCGCGGGGCCTGCCGGCGACTCGTCCTCGACGGTGACGACCTGCTGCCTGGCGGTCCTTTGTGGGGTCGGCCGGCCGGCCTGGCGCGCGGAGCGCGGCTTCTTGGTGACCAACTGTTCGGGTCGTTCGGCGGGTGCCTCGGCCCGGGTGTCGGTGTCCGCTTCTGAGTCGGTGTCGGCGTCGGTATCCGAATCCTCGGTCTCGGAGGTCGGCTTGTCGTCGGCCTTGTCGTCATCCTTGGCACCCGCGGGAGACTTGGTCTCCCTGTCTGCGGTCGAGGATGCGCCGGTGGATCCGGTCGACGAGCTGTCCGAGGACCCGGAGGACGTCGAGTTGCTGCCGTCGTCGGCCATGGCGACCCCGTGTCCGGTGGCGATCGCGGTGCCGACGCCGAGCGCGACCGCCAGACCCCCGACCCGACCTACTGTCAACCCGCCGGCCCGCCCGTCATAGCGCGCTTTGCCCATGAAGCTGCCTCCGTGCTGTCCGCCCCCGGCCCAACAAGTACAGCTAATAGAACCTCAGCAAAGCTGATAGTGGAAGAGGCAAATACCCCATGGGTCACAGCCGTCGCAACTGACCAGGGGATTCAGTCGATCAGGCCGGCCTCACGCAGAGCCTCGGTGTAGAGATCGGTGGCCTCGTCGATTCCGTTACCGACCCAGGCGTCGACCACCGCCACTCGGTCGGCCACCAGCTGAACCCGATTGGCCCAACGCTCGAAGTCGGCATCGCGGCGTAGCTGATCGATCTGCGCCACACTGCCCTGGATCAGGAAGAAGCCGCCGAGTTCGGATGTCTGCGGGCGCAGGATGGTCACGTCATAACGCTCGATGCGGCCGCTGTCGGACAACTCGGTGAGGAAGGCGCGCGACGCCTTGAGTGTCTCCAGTGCCTGCGGCTCGCGGCCTTGGGTGGGCAGGCCCCATGCGACCCAGAATCCGGCTTCCGCCACGACCAACCTCCTCCAGCGTTTCCCCGAAGGTACACAGCTCAGGGTGCGATTGCGGTGCGCAGCGCCGGGGACGGCGGCGGACACATCGCGTCGGCGATCCGGCTCAACGGCAGCGGCTCGGTGACCAGCGTCGCCCACGGGTACCGGTCGCGGGTGCGGTCCAGGAACGCGACAGCCTGATGCAGGTGCTGCGGCTCATAGTTGTGCACACCGGTGATGGTGAGCCAGCGGCGCACCACCGTTTCTGCATCGACGGGTAGCGCCGGGGCGGGCATTACCGAACCCGCCAGCACCAGCTGTCCGCCGATATCGAGCCGCGCCAGCGCCGCGCCGATCGCCGTGGTGGAACCGGTGTAGTCGATGGCCACGTCGATCGTGTCGCCGTCCTCGGCGCGGGCGCCGAAATCGATTGCCTGCCTGACCCGTTCGGTGTGACGGTCGACGACCTGGACATCGGCGCCGGCGTCATGGCCGGCGGCGACGGCGGTGAGACCGAGCATCCCGGCGCCCACCACAAGCAGGCGCTTGCCCGCCAGCGGACCGGCGGCCTCCAGTGTCGCCATCACCGTGGCGGTGGCGCAGGCGGCGGGTGCGGCCACCGCGTCGGGCATCCGGTCGGGCACCGCGGCGATGGTGGTACCCGGTGGCAGCACGATGTGTTCGGCGTAGGACCCGGACAGCGGCCAGGCCCCGTCGAAGGGTTCATGCCCGGTCTTGCGGACCGCCGTGCATTTGGCGGAGCGGCCGGCCCGGCAGCGTGCGCAATCACCGCAGCTCACCGTCACCGACCAGATGATGCGTTGTCCCACTGCGAATCCCGGTCCCGATACCACCTCGCCGACGGCCTCGTGCCCGAGGATCGACGGGCACGGTCCGTGCCGGCGGCCGGTCACGGTGTGCAGATCGCTGCCGCACACCGTGGCCAGCCGGACCCGGGCCAACACCGCGCCGTCGGCCAGCGTGGGTATGGTGACCTGCTGCAACGAGATCCCGGTGCCACCGGTCCAGATCGCCGCGGTGGTCACACCAGGCGTGAACGAATCCACCCGGACAGCCTTTCGATCGAATAGACGATGACAAAGATGATCAGCACGATCGCCCCCGCGACATCGAAGTTCAGCGTGCGGATCGACTCGAAGAGCAGGAAGCCGATACCGCCGGCGCCGACGATGCCCAAGATCGTCGAGGTACGCACGTTGACGTCGAACAGATAGAGACTGGAACCGATGAGTGCGGGCATCGACTGGGGAATCACGGCTGAGAACAACGTCTTCCACCACCCGCCGCCGACGGATCGTACGGCCTCCAGTGGTCCGGGATCGATCTCCTCGACGGCATCGGCGACCAGTTTGGCCAGGAATCCGATCGATCCGATGGACAGCGCGCAGGTGCCTGCGATGGGCCCGAGTCCGAGCGCGGCGACGAACACCACCGCCAGGATCAGCTCGGGGACCGCCCGTACCAGCAGGATCCAGCCGCGGGCCAGCCAGTAGAGCGTCGCGTTCGGCGCGATGTTGCGGGCGGCGAGGATGCCGACCGGAATCGACAGCACCACACCGATGGCGGTGGCCACCACACCGATCGCGACGGTCTGGGCGGCGGCGACGAACAGGTCGGCGCCGAGTGCGTCGAAGTTCGGCGGGATCATCCGGGTGAACACCTCCAGCGACGGCCCGACCCAGGTGAACAACGACAGCGGGTTGATTTCCAGCACCACGAACGAGGCCAGGGTGGTGCCGATCAGCAGACCGGAGAAGGAAAACCGCACCACGCGATCCCGGCTCGGGTTCAGTCCATCTGAGGTGAGTAGCATCCGCCGGATGAAGATCGCCAGCAGTTCCATGGCGACGATGATCACCAGGATCACCGCGACGATACCGAGCGCGCGTGGATAGATCAGCCCGCGCAGGGCGTCCTGCAGGGCGAAGCCGATACCGCCGGCGCCGACGAAGCCGAGGACCACCGACATCCGCAGGTTGATGTCGATGCGGTAGACGAAGGTGCCGATCCAGGACGGGATGACCTGGGGAACAACCGCATTGAGCATCTCGCGGAAGTAGCCGGCGCCGGTGCTGCGGACAGCTTCGCGCGGGCCCGCATCGGTCTGCTCGATGGCATCGGCGAACAGCTTGCCCAGCATGCCGATCGAGTGCAACGCCAGGGCCAGGATTCCGGGCAGCACGCCGATGCCGAGCGCCCGCACGAACAGCACCGCGAACAGCAGGTCGGGCATCGCCCGACAGAAGGTGATGAACCCGCGGGACACTGCGTACATCGCCGGGTGCGGTGTGGTGTTGCGGGCGGCCATGAACGCCAAGGGAACCGATGCGATGGCGGCCAGCACGGTGCCCAGCACGGCCATCAGCAGGGTTTCGAAGGCGAGCCGGCCGATACGTCCCGGGTCGTCGAGGCGCGGGGGCAACATTCGCTCCACCAGTGCGACGATCTTGTCGAATCCGGAGATCAGTTCGGTGGGGTAGAACTCGATGGACCAGGCCGACACCATGGTCGCGATCAGCGCGGCCACCGCGACCAGGTGCAGCAGCCCGGGGAGAGGAGGGCGGTTGCGGCCCGTGGTGGGCCGGGGCAGCGTTGCGGTCATGAGCGCTGTCGGGTCTGGCCCAGGGCAGGGTCTACCCGTTGGTAGATGGCCATGACGTCCTCACGGGTCATGCCGACCGCGGGCCGGTCCAGCACCTTTTGTCCGTTACGCAGACCCACCAGGCGGTGCGCCCAGCCCAGCGCCAGGTCGACCTGATGCAGGGTGCATACCACGGTGAGCTTCTCCTCGACGCACACCTGGAACAGCAGATCCATGACGATGCCGGCGTTTTCGGGATCCAGGGAGGCGACCGGTTCGTCGGCCAGCAGCAGGGCGGGGCGTTGCATGAGGGTGCGGGCGATGGCGACACGCTGCTGTTGGCCGCCGGACAGTGTGTCGGCGCGGCGTTCGGGGAAATCGGCCAGGCCGACCCGGTCGAGGTGCTGTAAAGCCTGTTCGCGCATGCTCTTCGGGTAGGTCAGCGCGCCGTAGCGCGGGAACTTGAGCTGCCCGAGACCGCCGATCAGGACGTTCTCCAGGCAGCTGAGGCGCCCGACCAGATTGAAGTGCTGGAAGACGAACCCGACCCGGGTGCGTAGCGCGCGAAGCTGTTTGGCCGAGGCCTGGTCCACCCGGGTGCCGCCGACGTCGACCCGGCCCGAGGAGACCGGGTGCAGCCCGTTGAAACACCGCAGCAGCGTGGACTTCCCGGAACCGGAGAGGCCGAGCAACACCAGCAGCTCGCTGCGCCGCACATCGAGGGAGACGTTGTCCAGAGCCAAGGTTTCACCGAAGCGTTTGGTGACGTCGCGGGCGACGATGACCAGATCGTCGCCCGCGACTGGGTGACCGGTGTCGGTCATGTTCAGCCCTTGCACTTTTCGGAGCCGGTGACGTCGCAGACGTGCCGGACGCCGTCGTAGTCGGTGTCCGACGCCGGGACGACGCCCCAGGCACGCTCGTCGGTGACGCGGCAGGCGTCACCCTCGCAGAACCCGGCCTCCTGCAGGGCAGGCACGTTGACCTTGTCGGTGAAGATGGCCTTGAGCTTGTCGATGGCCTCGGTGCCCAGTGCATCGTTGGCGGCGAAGACCGATCCGGCGATCATCTCGGACTTCCACACGGTCTTGAGCTGACCGGGCTGCAGGTCACCCTTTTCGATCATGGTCGCATCGACCATGGTGTCGAAGGCGAAGCCGGCATCGCAGTCGCCGTTGGCGATCGACAGTGCCGAGGAGTCGTGTCCGCCGGCGAAGACCGGGGACATGGCGGCCGAGACGTCGGCCTCCGCGCCGGACTTGATGACACCCTCTTCGATCAGGCCGGCGGTCGGGTACAGGTAGCCCGAGGTCGAGCCCGGGTCGACGAAGCACACCTTCTTGCCGGCGAAGTCGGGGAGTCCGTTGATGGCGCCGTTGTCCGAGCGGGCCAGGCCGTAGGACTGGTAGCCGGGCTTTTCGCCCTCGTCGCCGATGACGGCACCGAGCGGGGTGATCTTGGCGCCGTTGATCTTTGCCACCACATAGGCGAACGGGCCGAAGAAGGCGAGGTCGACGTTGTCGGCGATCATGCCCTCGACGACGCCGGCGTAATCGGAGGCCTGGACGAACTCGACCGTGGAGCCGGTCTCCTTCTCGAGCATCTTGATCAGCGGTTCGTAGCTGGCCTTGAGGTCCGAGGAGTTCTCGGCCGGGATGGCGGCCAGCGTCAGGGTTTCCGGGAAGCCCTGCGCGTTGACGGCGTCGGAACCGGAATCGCTGCTCGAACAGCCGGCCAGGGCGAGGGCGGCCGCGGCGGCCACGGTGATGAGGCGAATGTTCATGCGGGACAGGCCTTTCAGTGGTGGATGACAAGCTCGGGGAAGTCGGCGACGGTGGCCACCACGTGCGTGGCCCCGGCGGCGTCGAGGGTTTCGGCGTCATGGGCGCCGGTCAGCGTGCCTGCCACGATCGACGCGCCGGCGCGCCGGCCGGAGATGATGTCGCTGGAGGTATCACCGAGCACGGCAACCTTGGCGACATCGTCGATGCCCGTGCGCAGCAGGGCATTCAGCACGAGGTCGGGGTAGGGTCGTCCGCGTCCGCCGTCGCCGGGGGCCAATGTCAGATCGGCGATGTCGGCCCAGCCGAGTGCGTCGATGATGGCGCGCTGGGTGTCGGGGCTGAAACCGGTGGTGAGCACGACCTTGATGCCGGCATCGCGCAGTTTGGTGATGGCTTCGGTGGCGCCGGGGATGGCGGATACCCCGCCGTCGATACTGGCGGCATAGGTTTTCTCGAAGATGACGTTGGCCTGCTTGGCGCGGTCCTCGGTGCGGAACAGGTGGCGGAACACCTCGATCTTGGATTGGCCCATGGTGTCGCGGACATAGGTGCGGGCCGCCTCGCGCTCTTCGCCGCCGGCCGGGACGCCCACCGCGGTCGCGGCCTCGTCGAAGGCATGAAGCACCAGGCCGTCGTCGGCGACGGTGGTGCCCGCCATGTCCAGAACTGTCAGTTCGATGGGTTGCATGGCCACACCCTGACAGCTGGTCTATACCAAGTCGTGTCTCGAATCCGAACAGTTGGTGAACAGGTTCCGACGAATTGGTCTAGACCATGGTCTATGCCACGATTTGCTATGGTCAGAAGGGTGATCAGCAGCGCGAATCCCCGTGTCCTGAAACACCAGATCGTTCGCGCGCAGTTGGATCAGATGCTCGACGGCCTGCAGGAGGGCGACCCGTTTCCGGCGGAACGCGAGATCGCCGAGATGTTCGACGTGGCCCGGGAGACGGTCCGCCAGGCCGTGCGCGAACTGCTGCTCGCGGGTCGGGTCGAGCGCCGCGGTCGCACCACTGTCGTCGCCGCGCCCAAGCTGCTGCAGCCGCTCGGGATGGGTTCCTACACCGAAGCCGCCCGCGACGAGGGGCACAGCGTCGACCGCTTCCTGGTGGGGTGGGCATCGATGTCTGCTGATGAAGCGCTGGCCGACGTGTTGCGCATCGAGGTCGGCGCACCGGTATTGCAGCTCGAACGTGTCTTCACCACCGACGGCGTGCGCGTCGGCCTGGAGACCAGCCGATTGCCGGCCGCGCGGTTCCCGGGTCTGCAGCAGAACTTCAACTACCGCACCTCGCTGTACGCCGAGATCCGCAGCAGGGGAGTGCGATTCGCGAAGACGGTGGACACCATCGACGCCGCGCTGCCCGACGCCCGGGAATCGGCGCTGCTGACCGTCGACGCGCGTACCCCGATGTTCCTGCTCAACCGGGTGTCCTATGACCAGGACGGCGTCCCGATCGAGCAGCGGCGCTCGCTGTATCGCGGCGACCGGATGACGTTCACCATCGTCATGGAGGACCGCGTTTAACTTCCCGGCTTGCGGAGAATCCCGCAGGGATGGAACAGCAGAAGGTGCCGCCGCAGACGCCCAAGGACGCCACCAAGGCCACCGCCGAGCAGCGCGAACTCCAGGACCAACTCGACCGCCGGCACGAGGATCCCGACGGTCCTGGCCTGCACGAAAGCCGTCGCCAGATCGCCGACGAGACCTAGTAGGACTTCCCGTCGGCGTACCGCTGTCTGCGGAAGCTGCGGCCGTTGCCTCGGTTGCGGCTCTTGTACGTCGGCAGTTGCGAGTCGCAGTTCGGGCACACCAGGCGGAGGTTTTCGCGGCGGTTGTTGTCCGGGTTGCCGTCGATGTGGTCGAGGACGAGTGCGAGGGGGAGCCCCTGCCAACTGCTGGCGCCGCCACAGACCGCGCAGCAGTGAGATTGCTCTTTCGCGATATAGCCACGGATGTAATGCCCGCGCCGGGAATCCACCCACGCCTCTCCGGACTCCAGCCAGAGCTTCACGCTGGAACTTCGGCGAACCGATGCCTGGCATGTATTGCTGCAGTAGATTTTCTGACTGCGCTTGGAAAGTGCAGCGCCGCAACCTTGGCAGAGCCTCATGTAAAGAACCTACGGGCACCCACCGACACGTCGGTGATGCGTGGAGCCCCCTATCGGGATTGAACCGATGGCCTACATATTACAAGTATGTCGCTCTACCACTGAGCTAAGGAGGCGGGTCGAACGCCGATCAGTCTAGCCTTCCTCGTCGATGACCCGTTCGGAGACCACCGCGCGCGGCCCCGTGCTGGTGCGCCGGCTGCGCTGCCGCGGCAGCGGGATGCGACCGGCGATGTTCGACAGCGGGTTGACCACCTGCGAGAGCGTGTTGACCGCGTCGTGCAGGGCGTCGATGGTCGGGGCCAGCGCCTCCAGCCCGGGTGCGAGCCGATTGAGGGTGTCGGCGACATCGGCGAGCTTGAGCAACGGGCCGTCCGGATCGGTCAGGGTGTCCAGCAGGCCGCCCTCGGCCAGCAGGGTGTCGGCGACACCGTCCTCGCGCAGGATCCGCTCGATCAGACCGTCGTCGGCGAGCAACTGGTCGGCGAGGCCGCCGGGGGCGATCACCCGGGACAGCGCGCCGCTGTCGGTGGTCATCCGGTCGATCAGGCCGCCCTCGGCGGTGATCTGATCCACCAGTCCGCCCGGTGCCAGTGCCCGACCGACCGGCCCGTTCTCGGCCAACAGTTGATCGGCGACACCGTCGGAGCGCAGCGCCCGTTCGATGACGCCCTCCTCGGCGAGCAGCCGGTCGGCCAATCCGCCGGGGGCGATCACCCGGGTCACCACGCCGCCTTCGGCGGTCAGCCGGTCCACCAGGCCGCCCTCGGCGGTGACCTGGTCGATCAGGCCATCCTTGGCGAGCGCACGGGCGACCGGGCCGTTCTGGTTGTTGAGCCGGTCCAGCAGGCCGCCCGGCGCGGTGAGTTGATCGACCAGTCCGCCCGGACGGAGCAGCTGGTTGAGCGGACCTTCGGGGGCCAGTGCGCGGCCCAGCGGCGCGTCATCGTCCATCAGCCGGGCCAGCCGGTTCGCCCGGTCCACCGCATCGTCGATCCCGAGCATCGCGGCAAAGCCGGTGGTACTGCTGCCGGGGTTCGCGTCGTTGACCGAGCGCTGCACCACCTTGAGGGTGCCACCTGCGATGTTCAGTCCCAGGTCGGCAACGGCCAGCCCGACCCGGACGGGTGCGGTGGCAACGGCCACGATGGTGTTGCCGAGGTTCATGCCGCCAGTGTAGGGCGGCATGGGTCGGGGCGGCCGGGAACGCCGCGACAGCATTCTCAGGCACTTCACAGCCAACCTCCAGCGTCACCTCAACCATGGAGAGGACTGTGAAGTTCATGGCAATGGCAGCGATCTCCGAATCTCATGACAGCATCCCCGAGGCGCGGGTTCTCGTCGTCGACGACGAGACCAACATCGTGGAGCTGCTCTCGGTGAGCCTCAAGTTCCAGGGGTTCGAGGTGCACACCGCCTCCAGCGGTCCCGATGCCCTGGCCAAGGCACGCGACATCAAGCCCGATGCGGTCATCCTCGACGTGATGATGCCGGGTATGGACGGGTTCGGTGTGCTGCGCCGGATGCGTGCCGACGGCATCGACGCACCCGCGTTGTTTCTGACCGCACGGGACAACCTGCAGGACAAGATCACCGGTCTGACCCTCGGCGGCGACGACTACGTCACCAAGCCGTTCAGCCTCGAAGAGGTGGTCGCCCGCCTGCGGGTCATCCTGCGCCGGGTCGGGCGCGGTGTGGAGGAGCCCAAGAATGCCCGGCTGAGTTTCGCCGATATCGAGCTCGACGAGGAGACCCACGAGGTGTGGAAGGCCGGCGAGCCGGTCTCGTTGTCGCCGACCGAGTTCACCCTGCTGCGCTACTTCATCATCAACGCGGGAACCGTGCTGTCCAAGCCCAAGATCCTCGACCACGTCTGGCGCTACGATTTCGGCGGTGACGTCAATGTCGTCGAGTCCTACGTCTCCTACCTGCGCCGCAAGATCGACACCGGCGACAAGCGGCTGCTGCACACGCTCCGCGGTGTCGGCTACGTCCTGCGTGAACCGCGGTAGAACCCAACGGTATCCATGACCGAAAGACACCGCCGGGGTGTGCCGCTGCGCGTCGGTCTGGTGGCGGCCACGTTGGTGCTGGTGGCCATCGGACTGCTCGCCTCGGGTATCGCGGTCACCTCGATCATGCGGCACACCGAGATCGAACGGGTCGACGACACCCTGCTCGAGGCATCCGGCGGCTGGGCGCGCGCACCAATGGCGTTCGCGGCACCGCTACAGGATCCCAACCCGGCCCACCCGCCGACCAACTTCTACGTCCGCGGCACCGACGGTGATGGCCGGGTCCAATTGGCCATCAACGACAGTTCGGCCGAACCGATCCTGCCACCCGACAACAATGTCGGCCCCGAACCGGTCACGGTCGGATCCGTCGACGGATCCGGCGTCCAGTGGCGCGCGGTGACGGTGCGCGGCCCCGACGGTGAACTGACCACCGTCGCGATCGATCTCACCGACGTGGAATCCAGTGTCCGCGCGTTGGTCTGGTCCCAGGCGGGGATCGGGGCCGCGGTGCTGCTGGTACTCGGCGTCGTCGGCTACGCGTTTGTGCAGCGCAGCCTGCGGCCCCTGGCCGAGGTCGAGGAGACCGCCGCCGCGATCGCCGACGGTGAACTGGATCGTCGTGTCCCACAAAGGGATCCGCGCACCGAGGTCGGTCGGCTGTCGCTGGCGTTGAACGGCATGCTCGCGCAGATCCAGCGCGCGATGGCCTCCTCGGCCGAATCGGCCGAGCTGGCGCAGCAGTCCGAGGAACGGATGCGCCGCTTCATCGCCGATGCCAGCCACGACCTGCGCACCCCGCTGACCACCATCCGCGGCTACGCCGAGCTCTACCGCCAGGGCGCCGCGCGCGATACCGAGATGCTGATGGGCCGCATCGAGAGCGAGGCCGGCCGGATGGGCCTGCTGGTCGAAGACCTGCTCTTGCTGGCCCGGCTCGACGAGCAGCGCCCGCTGGACCAACGCCGGGTGGACCTGCTGGCGCTGGCCAGCGATGCCGTGCACGACGCGCAGACGGTCGCGCCGGGCCGTCGGATCGACGTCGAGGTGTTCGACGGTCCCGGCACCCCCGAGGTACTCGGCGACGAGGCACGGTTACGACAGGTGTTCAGCAATCTGATGTCCAATGCACTGCAGCACACCCCGGAATCGGCGCGGGTCACCGTGCGGGTGGGTACCGAGAACGACGAGGCCGTGATCGAGGTGTGCGACGAGGGCCCGGGTATGAACCCGCAAGACGCCCAACGGGTTTTCGAGCGGTTCTACCGCGCGGACACCTCACGCACCCGAACCAGCGGGGGCTCGGGCCTGGGTCTGTCGATCGTGGACTCCCTGGTGCTCGCCCACGGTGGCACCGTGGCGGTGGAAACCGCACCCGGGCGGGGCTGCCGGTTCCGGGTGGCGCTGCCCAGGATCGTCGAGGTCGCCGCTCAGCCCAGCTGAGCCAGCGCCGCCTTGATCTTGGCCTGCGCCTCGTCGAGGGACTCCGGGGTCGGGTTGCGGTCGACGGAGGCGAACCCGAAATCGCTCAGGTTGCGGGCCGGGAAGACGTGCACATGCAGGTGCGGCACCTCCAGGCCGGCGATGATGACCCCGGCGCGTTCGGTGTCGAACGCCGCGCAGACGGCCTTGCCGATCTTCTGCGATACCGCCATGACCCGGCCGAACAGCGCGGGATCGAGGTCCTGCCAGTTGTCCACCTCGGCACGCGGCACCACCAGAGTGTGGCCCTGCGTCATCGGTTCGATCGTCAGGAACGCGACGATCTCGTCGTCCTCGTAGACGAATCGGCCGGGGATATCTCCGTTGATGATCATGGTGAAGACAGTCGCCATGAGGTCGAGGTTAGTCCCCCGATCGCCTGCACCGTGACCCCGGCACTGACTAGCCTGGCCAGATGCTGGGCCTCATGCAGGATCGTCCGTTGATGATCTCGTCGCTGATCGAACACGCGGCAACCTTTCACGGCGACACCGAGATCGTGTCGCGGCTACCGGAAGGAAGTATCCGGCGCACCACCTGGGCCGCGGTCGCCGACCGGTCCCGACAGGTCGCCAACGCGCTGGTCGAACTGGGCATACAGCCCGGCGACCGGGTGGGCACGCTGGCCTGGAACAGCGACCGCCACCTGTCGCTCTACTACGGTGTTTCCGGTTCGGGTGCGGTGCTGCACACCGTGAACCCCCGGCTGTTCGCCGAGCAACTGGTCTACATCATCAACCACGCCGAGGATCAGGTGCTGTTCTTCGACATCACATTCGCGCCCTTGGTGGAACAGCTTGCCCCGCAACTGAATACCGTACGCACTTATATCGCGATGACCGATCGTGAGCACATGCCCGATACTGCGGTCGGTCAACTGCTGTGCTTCGACGAACTGGTCGACCGCCAGTCGAGCACCTTCGACTGGCCCGAGTTCGACGAACGCAGCGCCTCCTCGCTGTGTTACACCTCGGGCACCACCGGCAACCCGAAGGGCGTGCTGTACTCACATCGCTCGACGGTCCTGCACGCACTTGGGGCGATCCCGCGGGACGGCTTCGACGTGCACAGTGGATCCACGATCCTGGTGGTGGTGCCGATGTTCCACGCCAATGCCTGGGGCACGCCGTACACCGCGCCGATGGTCGGTGCCAAGCTGGTCCTGCCCGGACCGCACCTGGACGGCGAGAGCCTGTACTCCCTGATGCGCGATGAACGGGTCAACTTCACCCAGGGCGTCCCGACGGTGTGGATGATGCTGTTCTCTTATCTCGATGAGCACCCCGAGATCGACCCGCACGAACTGAAACTGGAGTTCGCCGGCACCGGCGGAGCAGCCCTGCCGCAATCGATGATCGAACGATTCGAGCGCGATTTCGGCTCCGAGGTGGTGCAGGGCTGGGGGATGACCGAGACCAGCCCGCTGTGTGTCATCGGCAAGCTGCAACCGCGGCACGCGAGCCTGTCGGCCGACGAGAAGATGGCCCTCAAACTCAAGCAGGGACACGGCATCTTCGGTGTCGACATCAAGATCGTCGACGATGACGGCAACCGGCTGCCCTGGGACGGTAAGGCTTTCGGCGAGGTGTTCGTCCGCGGACCGTGGATCGCCAGCGGCTATTTCAAGGGTGAGGGCGGTGACAAACTCGATGCCGAAGGATTCTTCCCGACCGGCGATGTCGCCACCATCGATCCCGACGGCTACCTGCACCTCGTCGACCGCGCCAAGGATGTCATCAAATCCGGCGGTGAATGGATCAGCTCGATCGACCTGGAGAACGCGGCGACCGGCCACCCTGCCGTCGCCGAGGCCGCCGTCATCGGTGTGCCGCACCCGAAATGGCAGGAGCGGCCGCTGTTGCTCGTGGTTCGCCGACCCGGCCAGGAAGCCACCCGGGAGCAGATCCTCGAGTTCCTCGCCGAGCGGGTCGCCAAGTGGTGGTTGCCCAATGATGTCGTCTTTGTCGAGGAGCTGCCGCACACCGCCACCGGCAAGTTGCTGAAGGTGCAGCTGCGCAACGAATACCGCGACCACACCCTGCCGGATGTGACTACCTGACCGCGGCGGCGACCTCGTCGACGGTCCAGGGTGGTTCGTCGGTGTGCTCGCGGTAGGCGAGGATGGTCGGTGTCTGTCGGTCGAACCGCCCGATGAAACCGCCTGCGGCGATGAAGATCTGGCCGGTGATCGCCACGGCGGCGTCCCCGGCGAGGTAGGCATAGGTGGGGGCGACGTACTCGGGCGGGGCGGCATCCATCGCGCCCTGATAGGAGACGTCGTCCAGCAGGCCGCGACGGTTCAGCTCGGTGATGTGCTGTTCGTACTCGTCACCGGTGGACAGCCGGGTCTTGGCGCCGGGGCACACCACATTGGCCCGCACGCCGTGCTCGGCGAGTTCGGCCGCGATCGCCAGGGTCAGGCTGTTGACGCCGCCTTTGCCTGCCGGGTATCCGGTACCGCCGTAATCACCAAGGAATGCAAAGGAACTGGTGTTGACGATGGCCCCCGAACCCTGCCGCACCATGTGTGGCGCGGCGGCGCGGCAGGTTTCGAAGGCCGTCATCAGATGCGCATCGAGCAGGTCGCGGAACTGTGCCGACGACACGTTCAGGATCGACGAACCGACGGGTTCGGCGGTGCCGGCGCAGTTGATCAGGATGTCGATCCGGCCGAACTCGGCGACGCACCGGTCGATCAGGGCGTCGGCGATCTCCGGGTCCGCGGGCGAACCGGCGAACCCGATGCCCGAAACACGTTGTGCGGCAGAATCGACGGCGTCCGGGTCGCGGCCATTGACCACCACCCGGGAGCCCTCAGCCGTCAACAACTCGGCCACGGCCAGGCCAACACCGCGGGTGCCGCCGACGACGACGGCAACCCGCCCGGTCAAGGTGTCAGTTATCTTCAGCCCACCTCGGAGAACGACATGGCATCCATGTTCCAGTAGCCACGCAGGTTGGTGATCAGCCCGGTGTCGTCCACCTTGTAGGTGAACACCCCGCGCACGGTGGCGACGAACCCATTCGGGAACGTCGTCTCCAACACCAGGATGTAGGCGATCTCGTTCGGACTGCTGGACGGGAAGGTCGCCTCACGGGTGACCCGCAGCTGGTTGGGGCCGATATTGGTGTCGTAGAAGGCCGCCAGGGCTTCCTTACCGCGTACGCCGGTGCCGTCGGGGTTGGTGACGGCCTCGCCGATCGGATCCTCGACCAGGATGTCCTCGGACATCAGTGCCAGCCAACCCTCGCGGTCGCCGGACTGCACGCACCGCCACGATGATTCGGAGGCGGTGACCACGGGTGACTGCTCCAGGGTGGTCATCTCAGCGGTCCGCGTCGGTGTAGCGGATGACGCCACGGATGTTGCGGCCCTCCAGCATGTCCTTGTAGCCGTCGTTGATCTGCTCCAGCTTGTACTGCCGGGTGACCATGTCGTCCAGGTTCAGCCGGCCGGCCTTGTACATCGACAGCAGCAGCGGGATGTCATGGTGCGGGTTACCGCCGCCGAAGATGGTGCCCTGCAGGTTCTTCTGCAGCAGCGTCAGCATCGACAGGTTCAGCGTCACCTGGGTGTCCATCAGGCTGCCCATGGCGGTCAGCACGCAGGTGCCGCCCTTGGACGTGATGTTCAGGTAGTTGTCGACATCCGCGCCGTGCAGTTCGCCGACGGTGACGACGGTCTTCTTGGCCATCCCGCCGTGGGTGGTCTCGGCGATCCCGCCCATGGCGGCGAAGATGTCCGGGTACACGTGGGTGGCACCGAACTTCAGCGCCTGGTCGCGCTTCCACTCGACCGGATCGATGGCGAAGATGTACCGGGCGCCGGCGTTGACAGCACCCTGCAGTGCCGACATCCCGACGCCGCCGACGCCGACGATGGCGACATCCTCACCGGGACGGATATCGGCGTTGCGCACCGCCGAGCCGTAACCGGTGGTGACACCACAACCCACCAGGCAGGCCACCTCGAACGGGATGGTCGGGTCGATCTTCACCACCGAACTCTTGTGCACCACCATGTACGGGCTGAACGTGCCCAGCAGGGTCATCGGGTACACGTCGGCGCCGTCGGCGGCGGCGTGGATCCGGAAGGTGCCGTCGGACACCGCGACACCGCCGAGCAGCCCCGCACCCAGGTCGCACAGGTTGCGCATGCCGGCCTGACACGACGGACATTCGCCGCAGGACGGGATGAACGACAGCACGACGTGATCGCCGGGGGCGATGTGCTCGACACCGGGGCCCACCTCGGTGACGATGCCGGCGCCCTCATGGCCGCCGAGCACCGGAAAACCGGCCATCGGAATGCCGCCGGTCACCAGGTGGTGATCGGAATGGCACATGCCTGAGGCTTCCATCTGGATCTTGACCTCGTCCTTGGCGGGGTCGCCGATCTCGATCTCCTCGATGGTCCAGGGCTGGTTGAACTCCCTGATCAGAGCGCCTTTGGTCTTCATCCGCCTGTGCCTTCCATTAGAGCCGGTGTCCTCAGACTAGAGGCATTAGTTACGTACGTCACACCCACCCCCAAGCAACCGCTTGGCCGGGAAGTTTCACCAGATCGGGACGGGTGCCTGGCCCAGCGGGTAGTAGCCCGGCAGCTTCTCGCCGGCCAGCGAACGCTCGATGCGCTTCTGCATCGTGGCACTCAGATCTCCGGAGGTGATGAGGTCCATGAACATCTTCTGGACGTGGCCGAAGTCGAAGAAATCGCGCTGCCACTCGATGAGCAGAGCTCCGTCTTGCCCCCCGGCGGTCAGGCGGAACCAACTGCCGCCGATCCCGTAGATCTCGTCCTGGGTGCCGTCGCCCTTGTTGACGATCTGCTTCCAGAATCCGACGACCTCGTTCTGCTTCTCGTCGATCAGGGTCTTCTGATACTCGTAGACCCAGTTCTCCAGCCCTTCCATCTCCAGGCCCAAGGCGATCTCGCGTATCTGATCCCTGCCGGCGCACATGACGTCTTCCTTGGGACCGATGTTCCAGCCGTAGGTGGCATCGTCGGTGTAGAACTCCGCCAACGATTTCCAGTCACCCGCGGCCTCGGCATCCTGGTTGGCCTTGAGCCAGCGGGCGACCCAGTCCTCGAGTTGTTCGCGTGACGCCATTGTCATTCAGTCCTTTTCTGTGATGGAAAGTGCTCGGGTGGGACACATATCTACAGCCAGCTCCACGGCATCGCGGAGCTCGTCGGGTGGTTCGGGGTCGAGGATCTCGACGACGCCGCGTTTGGGCACCTTGAACACATCGGGTGCCTCCAGCTCGCACATGGCGTGGCCCTGGCACAGGTCCTCGTCGAGTTCCACGCGGTAGCAGCCCATTTCAGGCTTCCTTGATTCCCCGGTCGCTGCGCTCCTGCCCGCCGATGACGCGCCTGCGGTAGCGGACCATTGCCGGCCGCTCCAGCTGGACGACCATCTTGGAGTGGTCGTTGCGGTAGCTATCCGCGGGCTGTGCCATCTCGAACTCGTACTCGCGCAACAGCACCGAGAAGATCGCCTTGATCTGCATCTGGGCGAAGGCCGCTCCGACGCAACGGTGCCGGCCCGCGCCGAACGGGATCCAGGTCCACCTGTTGACCAGATCCTCCTGGCGCGGCTTCTGGTAGCGGTCGGGGTCGAAGGCGTCCGGGTCCGGGAAATCCTCGGGCAGCCGGTTGGAGATGGCGGGGGAGGCAGCGACCATCTGGCCCTTGTGGATCGGGAAGCCGGCGACCTCGAACTCGTCCTGGGCCACCCTCATCAGGATGATCAGCGGCGGGTGCAGACGCAGGGTCTCCTTGAGCGCGTTGTCGATGTTCGGGATCTGGCGCAGCGCATGGAAACTCACCTCCTGCCCGTCGGCGTACAGCTCGTCGAGCTCGTTCTGCACCTTGGTGTAGAACTCCGGATTGCGTAGCAGTTCGATCAGCGTCCAGCTGGATGTACCCGAACTGGTGTGGTGCCCGGCGAACATCAGCGAGATGAACATGCCGGTCACCTCGTTGGCCGAGAACCGCGGGTTGCCCTCCTCGTCCTTGATCGACACCAGCACATCGAGCAGGTCACGGTCGCTCTTGTCGGTGGGCGGGTTGGCAATGCGGTCGGTCATGACCTCCTGCACCAGTTCGACCAGGTTGGCCCGGGCCTCGTCGCGGATGCGGAAGCTCTCGATGGGCAGGTACGGGTCGACATAGCAGAGCGGATCGGTGCCGCGTTCGAGCAGGTGGTAGTAGTTCGCGAACCGGGAGTCCAGCTGGTTGCGGAACTTGCACCCGATCAGGCATGCCGTCGAGGTGTAGATGGTCAGCTCGGCGAAGAACTCCAGCAGATCGATCTCCCCGGAGTCGCCCCAGTTCTCGATCATCCGGCGGACCTCGTTCTCGATGGTCGCCGCGTGGCCCTTCATCTGCTCACCGCGCAGCGCGGTGTTGTGCAGCATCTCCGCCCGACGTTCCGGGTCGGCGTCGAACACCACACCCTCACCGAAGATCGGTGTCATGAACGGGTAGGCCTCGGCCTGGTTGAGCTCACTGTCGGTGGACCGGAAGAAGAACTCGTTGGCCTCTGAGCCCGACAGCATGATGACCTGCTTGTCGGCCAGCTGGAACCAGCCGGCGTCCCCGCATTCGTTGCGGATACGCCACATCAGGCCGATCGGGTCGGTGCGGAACTCCTCCAGATGGCCGTGTTCCTCCTCGCCACCCGAAACGCGTTGTACCTCTTTGGTGATGGTCACTGGCCCGGCATCCCTTCTTCACCCAGGGCAAGCTTCTGGCGGTCCTTGGTGGTGGCGAGCGGCGCTTCGGGCTGAAGCTCCATGTTGGCGATGTAGCTGCCGCGCGGGGTCTCGGCGACAAACGTGATGGCGCGGGCCAGGTCGTCGGCGCGCATGAAGTAGTCATGTCGGGCCTGACCCCATTTGGCCCAGTCCTCCAGAGCCGGACCGATCAATTCGGCGGGCAGGCTCCAGCCCATCGAGGTCTTGGTGGGGCCGGGATGCACGATCGAGGCGCGCACACCGGTGCCCTCGAGCTCCATCTGGTAGTTGTTCACCATCGCCACCAGGGCAGCCTTGGCGGAGCCGTATGCACCCATGTGCGGACGTTGACGCAGCGCCACCTCGGATCCCACGAAGATCAGATCGCCGCGCTGGCGTGCGATCATGCCGGGCAGCACTGCGTTGGCAACCCGGTAGGCACCGATCAGGTGGATCTGCACCTGGGATTCGAACTGCTCGGTGCTGATCGAGTCGAGCTTGCCGAAGTAGGTGTCCCCGGCACCCGCAACCAACAACTCGATATCGCCGAGTTCGGAGGTGGTCTGCTCGACGGCCGCCTTTACCGAGTCGGGATCGGTGACATCGAGATGGACCGCGATGGCCTCGCCGCCGTCGGCACGGATCTTGCCGACGATGTCGTCGAGCTTCTCGACGCGGCGGGCACCGAGCGCGACGGGAAATCCGTTGCGGGCGAGCCTGATCGCGGTGGCTTCGCCGATACCGGCTGACGCGCCGGCGACCAGCGCCGGACGGCGTTCGGGTAGGGGTGCAAAGCGTGGCATGTAACAGGCCTCTCAGCGGTACTTGACTGTGATGGGGAGATGAGCGAACCCGCGGACGCTGCTGGAGTGGACGCGGACGGCGTTGTCCTCGTCGACCTCGTATCCGCGGATTCGCTTGAACAACTCGGTCAGCGCCACCCGGGCCTCCATCCGCGCCAGATGCGCGCCGAGGCAGAAGTGGGCGCCGCTACCGAAACTCACGGTCTTCGAGCCGATCTCGCGATCGATGCGGTACTCGTCCGGGTTCTCGAAGACCCGCTCGTCACGATTGGCCGAACCGATCAGCAACACCAGGACATCGCCGGCCGGGACGGTGGTGTCATAAAACGTCAGATCCTCGGCGATCAGCCGGGCCAGGATCTGACTGGAGGCGTCATAGCGCAGGGTCTCCTCGACCCATGGGGTCACCAGCTCGTGGTTGTCGAAGACCGGGGCCAACTGACCCGGGTTCTTGTGGCCCCAATATGCGGCGTTGGCAAGCAGTTTGGTGGTGGTCTCATTGCCGGCGACGACCATCAGGAACAGGAACGCCATGATCTCGTCATCGGTCAGCCGGTCGCCATCGATCTCGGCCTCTACCAGCGCCGAGGTCAGATCATCGGTGGGGCTGCGGCGACGTTGCTTGACCATGTCGGCGTAGTACATCAGCAGCTCGCCCGAGGCGGCGATGGCCGAGTCGGGCACGTCGGCGACACCGTCCTCGCGGTGCATCACCGCGTCGGCCTGGGCGCGGATGCGGACCCGGTCCTCCTCGGGCACACCCATCAGTTCGGAGATGACGTCCATCGGCAACTTGCCGGCGAATTCGTCCACGTAGTCGAAGTATTCGGTCTGCAGCGCGGTATCGAGGTGTTGGTGCGCGATCTCGGTGACGCGGCCTTCCAGCTCGCGGATGCGGCGCGGGGTGAAACCCTTGGACACCAGGGTGCGTAGCCGCAGATGACCCGGATCGTCGAGCGCCAGGAACGACATGACGCGGTGCGCCTCGTCATTGCGTGAGATCGGATCCAGTGAGACGCCGTGCCGGTTGGACAGCGTCACGCTGTTGCGGAAGCCGGCGACGACATCGGCGTGCCGCGACAGTGCCCAGAAGTTGAGGTCCTCGTTGTGATAGAGCGGGGCTTCGTCGCGCAGACGCTTGTAGTAGGGGTAGGGATCCTCATGGAAGTGGTAGTTGTACGGATCGAGGATCAGGTCGACCGTGGGTGAGCTCATGGTTACTCCTCGCCCAGGATCAATCCGACGACGTAGGTGAGTCGGTCGGCGATCTGGTGGTAGGTGAACGCGCCGCTGCCGGCATTGACAAGCGCACCGAAGAACGTCATCTCCAGGGCTGAGACGACGCGTGGGTCGGCGTCGGGGCCGGCGGCCGACCGGATGCGCTTGTGGATCTCTGTGCCGATGCGGTCGCGCACGGTGCGCACCGCCGGGTCGCTGCTGCCGCTCAACAGGGCGGTGGTGCAGGCGGCCGCCAGGTCGGGCTCGTCGGCGATGACCAGGGTCAGGGCCCGGACGGCCTTGTCGACGCGGGTGGTCATCGAGTCGTTCACGTCGGTGAAGTACGGCACCTGCTTGACCAGGTCGAGGTATACCTCGGCGATCAGATGGTTCTTCGACGAGAAGTAGGTGTATGCGGTGGCCGGGGCAACCTTGGCCCGCGCGGCGACGGCGCGCACCGTCAGGTCGGCGTAGGACGTCTCGCGCAGCATCTCCATGCCGGCGGTCATGACCTTGCGAAAGGTCTCCTCCTGGCGCCGGTTGCGCGTCGTTTCCGCCTGCTCGCCGCCCGTGCCGTCTGTGACGGTCACCACCGAATTGCTGGACACATGTCCAAGTTATCCGACAACACCGGCGAGGAGCAAGCTCTGCACCTAAATTCCCTGCACAGCGGCATCGAATCTGCCGAAATAGGCAATGCGGAGGTGTCGAGCCTTGCCACCGTATCGACCGTGCGGCTATGGTTCGGAGAAATGTAGTCAGACACTTGTCCAGGAATGATCTAGGAGTGGGATGGCGATTCTGGCGGACCGTGAGAGCCGATTGCTGATCGACGGCAAGCTCGTCTCCGGAAACGGCGGCACCTTCGAGACCATCAACCCGGCGACCGAAGAGGTGCTGGGTGTCGCGGCCAACGCCGACGAGACCGACATGAGTGCGGCCATCGGCGCGGCGCGGGTGGCCTTCGACGAGACCGACTGGTCGACCAACACCGAACTGCGGGTGCGGTGCCTGCGCCAACTGCGTGAGGCGCTCCAGGCGAATGTCGAGGAGCTGCGCGAACTGACCATTTCGGAGGTCGGGGCCCCGCGGATGCTGACTTCCGGCGCCCAACTGGAAGGCCCGATCGACGATCTCGCGTTCTCTGCCGACACCGCCGAGAACTATCAGTGGCGCAGCGATCTCGGATACGCGACACCGCAGGGCATTCCGACCAATCGTGTGGTCGCCCGCGAGGCCGTGGGTGTCGTCGGCGCCATCACCCCGTGGAATTTCCCGCACCAGATCAACCTGGCCAAGGTGGGGCCGGCGCTGGCCGCAGGCAACACGCTCATCCTGAAGCCCGCCCCGGACACCCCGTGGGCCGCCGCGGTGCTCGGCGAGGTCATCGCCGAGCACACCGACTTCCCGCCAGGGGTCATCAACATCGTCACGTCCGACGATCACGGCGTCGGTGCGCTGCTGTCCCAGGATCCGCGGGTGGACATGGTGTCCTTCACCGGATCCACCAACACCGGGCGCGCGGTGATGACCGACGCCGCCGTCACGATCAAGAAGGTGTTCCTGGAACTCGGCGGCAAGTCGGCGTTCCTGGTGCTCGACGATGCCGATCTGGGCGGTGCCTGCGCCATGGCAGCCTTCACCGTCGCCATGCACGCCGGGCAGGGCTGCGCCATCACCACGCGACTCGTGGTCCCGCGCGCGCAGTACGACGCGGCCGTCGAGGCGGCGGCCGCCACCCTCGGCGGCATCAAGCCGGGTGACCCCAACAGCAAGCGCACCGTGTGTGGACCGGTCATCTCGGCACGCCAGCGCGACCGGATCCAGAGTTACCTGGACTCCGCGATCGCCGAGGGCGGCCGCTTCGCCTGCGGCGGTAGCCGTCCGGCCGATCTGGACACCGGGTTCTTCATCGAGCCGACCGTCATTGCCGGCCTGGACAATTCGGCCAAGGTGTCCCGCGAGGAGATCTTCGGCCCGGTACTGACCGTGATCGCCCACGACGGTGACGATGACGCGGTGCGCATCGCCAACGACTCGCCGTACGGGTTGTCGGGCACGGTGTTCTCCGGTGACGATGACCGCGCCCAGGCGGTGGCCTCCCGGCTGCGGGTCGGCACCGTGAACGTCAACGGCGGCATCTGGTATTCCGCGGATGCGCCGTTCGGTGGTTACAAGCAGTCCGGGGTCGGCCGCGAGATGGGTGTGGTCGGCTTCGAGGAGTACCTGGAGACCAAACTCATTGCCACGCTGGCGAAATAAGGAGATCAAGTATGGGGCAGTACGCGGAGTTCAAGGACAAGGTCGGCATCGTGACCGGTGCGGGCGGCGGGATCGGTCAGGCTTACGCCGAAGCACTGGCCCGTGAGGGCGCGGCCGTGGTGGTCGCCGATATCAACCTCGAAGGGGCGCAGAAGGTCGCCGACGCTATCTTGGGTGAGGGCGGCAACGCCCTGGCCGTGCGGGTCGACGTGTCCGATCCCGAGTCGGCCCGGGACATGGCCGCGCAGACGCTCTCGGAGTTCGGCGGTATCGACTACCTGGTCAACAACGCTGCGATCTTCGGTGGCATGAAGCTCGACTTCCTGGTCACCGTCGACCCCGAGTACTACAAGAAGTTCATGAGCGTGAACCTCGACGGCGCGCTGTGGTGCACCCGGGCGGTCTACAAGAAGATGGCCAAGCGGGGCGGCGGTGCGATCGTCAACCAGTCCTCTACCGCGGCATGGCTTTATGCCAACTTCTACGGACTGGCCAAGGTTGGCGTGAACGGCCTGACCCAGCAGCTGTCCCGCGAACTCGGCGGCCAGAACATCCGGATCAACGCCATCGCACCGGGCCCGATCGACACCGAGGCCAACCGCACCACCACACCGCAGGAAATGGTCGCCGATATCGTCAAGGGCATTCCGCTGTCGCGGATGGGACAGCCCGAGGACCTGGTCGGAATGTGCCTGTTCCTGCTGTCGGATCAGGCCAAGTGGATCACCGGGCAGATCTTCAACGTCGACGGCGGACAGATCATCCGGTCATGAAGCTCGGTTATATCGGTCTGGGCAATCAGGGTGCGCCCATGGCCAAGCGGCTCGCCGACTGGCCCGACGGCCTGATCGTCTTCGATGTTCGCACCGAGGCGATGACCCCGCTCGCCGAACTCGGAGCTTCGTTGGCGGACAACATCGCCGACGTTGCCAAGGCCGATGTCATCAGCGTGACCGTGCTCAACGACGCCCAGGTGCGCGACGTCGTCGGAGAACTCGGCGCGCATGCCGCCCCGGGCACCGTCATCGCGATCCATTCCACCATCGAGCCGGGCACTGCTCCAGAGCTGGCCGAACAGCTGGCGCCCAAGGGCATCCACATCGTCGATGCCCCGGTCAGCGGTGGCGCCGGTGCTGCCGACAAGGGTGAGCTGGCCGTCATGGTCGGTGCCGACGACGAGGCCTACGAGCTGGTCAAACCGGTGTTCAAGAAATGGGCGTCGATGGTCGTGCGGGCCGGGGGGCCCGGTGCGGGCACCCGGATGAAGATCGCCCGGAACATGCTGACCTTCATCGGCTTTGCGGCGGCCTGCGAGGCGCAGCAGCTCGCCGAGGCGGCCGGTATCGACCTGCAGAAACTCGGACGTGTGGTGCGTCACAGCGACGCGCAGAGCGGCGGTCCCGGGGCGATCATGGCTCGGGATGACACCAAACCTCTTGGTAACGAACACTTCCTATACAACATGTTCGTTCACACGCGTGGGCTGGCCGAGAAGGATCTCGGTTTGGCGCTGGCGATGGGCGAGGCGAGCGGTGTCGACCTGCCGCTGGCTGAGATCGCACTGCGGGACCTGGCCGCCGGACTCGGCGTGCCGCATACGAAGGAGTGAGGCAGTGACCGACGACCGTCGCAGGCAGGGCCTGCAGAAGATGAACGAGGTGTACGGCTGGGAGATGCCCGACATCCAGGGCGATCCCTACTTCGATCTCACCGTCGAGCATCTGTTCGGCACCATCTGGACCCGTCCCGGCCTGTCCATGCGGGACAAACGGCTGCTGACGCTGGCCGCGGTGACCGCGGTCGGCAACTCCGATCTTGCGGAGATCCAGGTCAACGCCGCCCTGCACAACGGGGAGATCACCGCCGAGGAACTCAAGGAGGTTGCGGTGTTCCTGACCCACTACCTCGGGTTCCCGCTGGGCTCCAAGCTGGACGGTGCGGTGAGCAAGGTGGTGCGCAACCGGGCGAAAGCGGCAGCGAAGGGCGGTGGCCAAGATGCGGCCGAAGACAAGCGAGCCAATGTCAACGCCGCGGTGAAGATGCACTCCGGGAAGTCGCTCGATGATGAGTAGGTATGCCGCGCTCTCGCGCGACGAGCTGGCGACGTTGGTCCCGGAGCTGCTGCTCATCGGTCAGTTGATCGACCGGTCCGGGATGGCCTGGTGCATCTCGTCGTTCGGCCGCGAGGAGATGCTGCAGATCGCCATCGAGGAGTGGGCGGCGTCCAGTCCGCTCTACACCCGGCGCATGCAGAAGGCGCTCAAGTACGAGGGCGTCGACATCTTCACCCTGTTCAAGGGGCTGCAACTCGACATCGGTGCGCCGCCGCAATTCATGGACTTCCGCTACGTGGTGTACGACCGTTGGCACGGCGAGTTCTATCTGGATCACTGCGGCGCGTTGCTCGACGTGGAGCCGATGGGCCCCGACTACGTCAAGGGCATGTGCCATGACATCGAGGACCCCACCTTCGATGCCACCGCGTTGGCCACCAACCGCAAGGCGCAGGTCCGACCCATCCACCGGCCGCCCCGCACGCCGTCCGACCAGCATCCGCACTGCCGGTGGACCGTCATCATCGACGAGTCCTACCCCGAGGTGCCGTTCATCCCCGAGATGGATCTTGTCAGTGCCACTCACGCGCATGCGTGCGAGCTCGATCCGATCGATCCGAATGATGAAGGCATGTCCGACTACTCGGGAGATCTGCTCGCCGATGTCGACTTCGCCGCGTTTTCGCATTCGGCCCTCGTCCGGATCGCCGACGAGGTGTGTATCCAGATGCACCTGCTGGTCAAGTCGTTCAACATCGCCGTCGAGAAGCGTGCCAAGGACGATGCGGCACTGGCCCGTTCGATTCGCACCAAGCAGTTGATCGGCATTGCCGGGGTGGCCGCCGGGCGGATCCACAAGGCCTTGAAGCTGCCGGCCAACACTGCGGGGGCACTGCGGGTGCTGGAACTGCACCCGCTGCTCAATCCGGCTGCCTATGTGTCCGCCGATGTCGCCCCGGACTTCGTACACGTGCGACGGTCGCCCGCCTACGAGGACGGCATCTGGATCTCGCTGGTCTCCCCGGTCGCCGACGCGCCGATCCAGGCCATTGTGCAGGCCGTAGACCCGCACCTGCGGGCCGAGCTGTCCGGTACCGAGACCGATTGGACCGTGCGTGTCATCGAAACCGACACCGCGGCCAAGAAACTGCCCGAGGTCGAGGTGTGCGAATTCAGCGGTGGCGCATCCTGGGTGTTCGAGGAGCGCAAGTCGCTGCCGCTCACCGTCGTCTAGTTGTGATTTGTGGAGTCTATGTAGGAACCATTCCGACAAAACTCCACAAATCGCTCAGGGCCGGGAGAGTGCCGGGGCGACCCAGCGCCGTAGGTAGGCTCGCAGCTGCTCGCCGGTCCGCGGGGGCCGGCCGGGGTCGATGACGAACGACTGGATGATGCGCAGCAGGTGCTCGGAGAGTTCGTCGACCGCGGCATCATCCAATCCGGCTGCGGCCCAATCGACATCGAAACGCCGGACCAGTGCCTGGGCGAACTGTAATGCCACATCGGAGGTCACCGATTCGGTGAGCGCGCTCGACCGTTCGGGCGCCAGCAGCAACCCGATGTGCTTGTCCTTGGGAATCCACTCCAGCGCCGTGGCCACCGCCTCGGTGGCTGCCTCGGCCGGGTCGGTCAGACCCTGGATATGGGTGGCGACGCGCTCCAGGAAATCGGTCGCGGCCAGCAGGCCGGCCTGCATCAGCAGGGCATCGGTGCTGGGGAAGTAGCGATAGACCGTCTGTCGGGTGACACCCAGTGTGCGCGCGACGTCGGCGATCGAGAAGTCGGCGCCGCGCTCATCGATCGCCTTGCCCGCGGCGGCGAGGATGCGCGCGACGGCCTCGTCGTCGCTGGCCGGCGCGGCGCCGGACCATCCGTGGGTTCGCACGCGGGGAATTGTAGCGAGCTAGGAGTAGGAAACCTGCAGGTCCTTGACGCCGTTGATCCAGCCCGACCGAAGCCGCTGCGGTTCAGCCAGTTTGGTGATGTCCGGGATCTGGTTGGCGATTTCGTTGAACATCAGCTTGATCTCCATGCGGGCCAGGTTGGCGCCGATGCAGAAATGTGCGCCGTTGCCCCCGAAGGCCAGGTGCGGATTCGGGTTGCGCAGGATGTCGAAACGGAACGGGTCGGTGAAGACGTCCTCGTCATAGTTGGCCGAACTGTAGAACAGCCCGACCCGCTGGCCGGCGCCGATGGCGACCCCACCGACCTCGGTGTCGACCAGCGCTGTGCGCTGGAAGCAGTGCACCGGGCTGGCCCACCGGATGATCTCCTCGATCGCGGTGTCGGGCCGCTCGCGCTTGAAAAGCTCCCATTGGTCCGGGTTTTCGAGGAAGGCATTCATGCCGTGTGTCATGGCGTTGCGGGTGGTCTCGTTACCTGCGACGGCCAGCAGGATGACGAAGAACGCGAACTCGACCTCCGTGATGCCCTCGCCAGCTTCATCTCCCATGTCGGCCTGGACCAGCCGCGTGACGATGTCATCGGCCGGGCACTTCCGACGCTGCTCGGCCATGTTGTATGCGTAGCCCATCAACTCGGCGTTGGCCGTCGTCGGGTCGCTGTCGAAGTCCGGGTCATCGGTGTTCATGATGCAGTTCGACCAGTGGAAGATCTTCTCGCGATCCTCCTCGGGCACACCGATCAGGTCGGCGATCGCCTGCAGCGGCAGCGGCATCGCGACATCGTCCACGAAGTTGCCCGAGTCCTTTGCTGCGGCGGCAGCGACGATGTCGCGGGCCGCCACGGCCAGCTTTTCTTCCAGCGCGGCCACCGAACGCGGCGTGAACAGCCGGGACACCAACTTGCGCAACCGGGTGTGCTCGGGAGCGTCGTGGTTGATCAGCAGTGCCTTGGTGAGGTCGAGTTGGTCGGCGGTGATGCCGTCCGGCAGGCGCATCACCGCGCCCTTGGCGTTGGTCGACCAGACATCGCCGCTGTTGCGCGAGATGGTCTTGACGTCCTCGTGCCGGCTGACCACCCAGTAGCCGCCGTCGTCGAAGATCGATTCGCCCTGCGCGTTCCACCAGATGGGGGCCGTTTTGCGCAGGTGGGCGAACTCGGTGACGGGGATGCCGCGCAGTAGCACCTCGGGGTCGGTGAAGTCATACCCCGGGGGTAGGAGCGGAGCGACACGGGGGGAGGCACCGTCGGCCCCGAACGGGCACGCATCCATCGTCGTCATCAAGCAGCCCTTCTCTGTGACCTACCGCACTTGTTGCATCGACCATACATGCAATCGCCAAGTGTATGGCCGTGGACCCGGATACGGTTGGCCGCCGGTGCGGATAGGGTTGGCACTCGTGCGCGTCCTCGTCATCGGATCCGGAGCCCGTGAACACGCCCTGCTGCTCGCCCTGCGGCGCGACCCGCAGGTCGACTGGTTGGGCATAGCCCCCGGCAATGCCGGCACCGGCACCATCGCCGACCAGTACGAGGTCGACATCAGTTCCGGCGCCGAGGTGGTCAAGCTCGCCAAGAAGGTGCAGGCCGATCTGGTGGTGGTGGGGCCGGAGGTGCCGTTGGTGCTCGGAGTGGCCGATGCGCTGCGCGCCGCCGGGATCGCCTGCTTCGGGCCGTCCAAGGATGCCGCCCGCATCGAGGGCTCGAAAGCCTTCGCGAAAGACGTCATGAACGCTGCCGGGGTCCGCACCGCCGGAAGCGAGATCGTCGACACCCCCGCCCACCTCGATGCCGCCCTGGACCGCTTCGGTCCGCCTGCTGGTCAGGCCGCCTGGGTGGTCAAGGATGACGGCCTGGCCGCGGGGAAGGGTGTCGTCGTCACCACCGACCGCGACGCTGCCCGCGCGCATGCCGCCGGACTACTGGACTCCGGCCACCCGGTGCTGCTCGAATCCTTCCTGGACGGCCCCGAGGTCTCCCTGTTCTGCGTCGTCGACGGCGAGACCGTCGTCCCGCTGCTGCCCGCCCAGGACTTCAAGCGTGTCGGCGACAACGACTCCGGTCCGAACACCGGCGGCATGGGCGCCTACACCCCGCTGCCCTGGCTGCCCGCGCAGACGGTCACCCAGATTGTCGACGAGATCGTCAAACCCGTTGCTGCCGAGATGGTTTCCCGAGGCAGCTCGTTCTCGGGGCTGCTGTACGCCGGGCTGGCGATCACCTCGGCGGGACCGTCGGTGGTGGAGTTCAACTGCCGTTTCGGTGATCCCGAGACCCAGGCGGTACTGGCACTGCTGCAATCCCCGCTCGGTGGCCTGCTCAACGCCGCCGCCACCGGGACGCTGGCGTCGTTCGGTGATCTCGAATGGAGTGACGGTGCCGCCGTCACCATCGTCATCGCCGCGGAGAACTATCCGGGCCGGCCGCGTACCGGCGACGTCATCGGCGGTGCCGAGGCCGAGGGTGTGCTGCATGCCGGCACCGCCCGTCGCGACGACGGTGCCGTGGTGTCGGCTGGCGGCCGGGTGCTGTCGGTGGTCGGAACCGGTGCGGACCTCGACGCCGCGCGTGCCACCGCCTATCGGCTGGCCGGTTCGATCAAGTTGCCCGGCAGTCACTTTCGCACCGATATCGGACAGGCCGCGGCCGAGGGGCGGATCAGCCTCTGACCAGCAGCGGGGCCAGCCAGGTGATCTCGGCGGGCAACTGCGCGCTCCAGAATCCGCCGTCGTGCCCACCCGGGGAGAATCCGCCCGCAGGCGGATTCGGCAACTGCGCGATGAACTGACGGGTCGCCGATGCGAACGGATCGCTGTCACCGCAGTCGATACGCAGCGGGATCGATCCCAGGGCCGGCAGGCCCCACACACTGTTGGCCGCGTAATCCTCGGCATCGTCGAACGCGCCCGGCGCCGCGGCCCCGGCCGAGTTCCACAGCGCGGGGCTGACGGCGCAGATCGCCGCGGTGCGGGCCGGCCCCAGTCGGGCCCCGAGCAACAGCGCGCCGTAACCGCCCATCGACCAACCGAGGAATCCCACCCGCGAGGTGTCCAGGCCCTGATCGGACAGCGTCGGTAACAGTTCGTCGAGCACCATCGCGCCGGCATCCTCGCCCGAGGCGCGGTGGTGCCAGTACCCGCCGCCGCCATCGACCGCCACCACCGCGAAGGGCGGTAGGCCCGCCGCAACCGCCTGCGCCAGCCCTTGTTCCACGCCGCCCGCCATCACCGTCGCGGCGTCGCTTCCCTTGCCGTGCAACGCGATCACGGGCCGCAGTGGTGCGCTCTGGCCGGGTGGTCGGGCGATCGCCCAGTTGGTCGGCAGGCCACCGCGCGCGGCGGAGACGAACGAACCCGCCTGATAAGTCGGCGCAGGATCCGCCCGGGCGAGCGCCGGTGCGATGGATGCGCCCACGGCCAGACCCAGGCCCATGCGCAGCAGTGTTCGGCGATTCGGCGCAGGCATGCGCGCCATCTTGCCACCGCCGCACACCGGGTCGCGCCCCGATACATGTGTATCGCCTTAATGATTGCCGAAAACCCCCGAATTACTGGGGCTTTGCTGGCACCATGCAAGGCGTGACGGCGGCGGTGACCCCCAAGGGCGAGCGGCGGCGGTGCGCTCTGGTGAGCGCTGCCGCCGACCTGCTGTGCGAGGGCGGCATCGACGCGGTGCGTCATCGTGCGGTCGCCGCCCGGGCCGGTCTGCCGTTGGCTTCGACGACGTACTACTTCTCCTCGCTGGACGACCTGATCGCCAAAGCCGTCGAATATGTCGGCATCCGCGAGGCCGAACAGCTGCAACTGCAAGTGGCGGCCTTGTCGCGCCGCCGCCGCGGTGCGGAGTCGACGGCGGACCTACTGGTGGACCTGCTGGTCGGGGACGACCCCGGCTCCCGGGTGTCCGAACAGCTGATCTCCCGCTACGAACGCTTCATCGCCTGCGCACGCCAGCCCGAGCTGCGGGACATCCAGCGGCGCATCCTGCGGCAGCGCACCGATGCCGTCCTCGAGGTCGTCGAGCGCTCCGGCCGGGCGGTCCGTTCCGAACTCGTCACCGCTTTGGTGTGCGCGGTGGACGGAGCTGTGGTTGCCTCATTGGTGGACGAAGGGGACGGCCCGCGAGCGACCGCCCGCGCCACGCTGATCGATGTGATCGACGTGCTCGCACCCGTCGATGATCGGGCCGTGCACGTCTGACTGAGGTAAGGGGGCAGGCATGACACAGCCGGAAACCAAGGAGGAACCCCAACTTCGGCGGGTGATGGGCCCCGGCCTGCTGCTGTTGTTCGTGGTGGGCGACATCTTGGGCACCGGTGTCTACGCGTTGACCGGTCAGGTGGCCAAGGAGGTCGGTGGCGCCGCCTGGCTACCGTTCCTGATCGCTTTCGCCGTGGCCACCATCACCGCGTTCAGCTACCTGGAACTGGTCACCAAGTATCCACAAGCCGCAGGCGCAGCGCTCTACGCGCACAAGGCTTTCGGTATCCAGTTCGTCACGTTCCTGGTCGCCTTCGTCGTGATGTGTTCCGGAATCACCTCGGCGTCAACGGCTTCCAGGTTCTTCGCGGCCAACTTCTTCACCGCCTTCGACTTCAGCTGGGGTAAGGCCGGCGTGGTGGTGCTGGCGCTGTTGTTCATGGCGATGCTGGCGATCGTCAACTTCCGTGGTGTCGGTGAGAGCGTCAAACTCAACGTCGCGCTGACCTTCGTCGAGATCACCGGCCTGGCCATCGTCATCCTGGTCGGATTGTGGGCCTTCACCGGCGGGGTCGCCGATGTCGACTTCTCCCGGGTGGTCGCCTTCGACACCCCGGCCGACAAGGGCACCTTCCTGGCAGTCACCACGGCCACCTCACTGGCGTTCTTCGCGATGGTCGGGTTCGAGGACTCGGTGAACATGGCCGAGGAGACCAAGGACCCGGTCCGGATTTTTCCGAAGGTGCTGCTGACCGGACTCGGCATCGCCGGCGTCGTCTACGTGATCGTGGCGATCGTCGCCGTCGCGCTGGTGCCGGTCGGGGTGCTCGCCGAGAGCGAGACCCCGCTGATCGAGGTGGTCAAGGCCGGCGCACCCGGCCTGCCGATCGAAGCGATCCTGCCGTTCATCTCGATGTTCGCGGTGGCCAACACCGCGCTGATCAACATGCTGATGGCCAGCCGGTTGATCTACGGCATGGCCCGTCAGCATGTGCTGCCGCCGGTGCTCGGCACGATCCACCCGAAGCGGCACACCCCGTGGGTGGCGATCGTGTTCACCACGCTGATCGCCTTCTGCCTGATCTTCTACGTCTCGGCGGTCGCCAACAGCAGTGCCATCGCCATCCTGGGTGGCACCACATCGCTGCTGCTGCTCGCCGTGTTCGCGATGGTCAACGTCGCCGTGCTGGTGCTGCGCCGCGACGTGCGGGCCACCGGCGGGCACTTCCGGACACCGACCGCACTGCCGGTCATCGGCTTCCTGGCCTCGACGTACCTGGTGCTGCCGTTCTCCGGCCGGCCTGCCCAGCAGTATCTGCTGGCCGGAATCCTGATCCTGACCGGCATCGTGCTGTTCGGCGTCACCACGCTGATCAACCGGCAGCTCGGCATCCGCGGGGAAGGCATCACCGATCCGACCCACCTCGGGGACGCCCCCTAAGCTGGTTGTCCGTGACGATCCCGAATGTTCTGGCCAACCGCTACGCCAGCGATGAGATGGCCGCGATCTGGTCACCGGAAAACAAGATCATCGCCGAGCGCAAGCTCTGGCTGGCCGTGCTGCGTGCCCAGGCCGAACTGGGCATCCCGGTGCCCGATGGTGTCGTGGCCGACTACGAGCGGGTGTGCGAGAACGTCGACCTGGCCTCGATCGCGGCCCGTGAGCGGGTGACCCGCCACGACGTGAAGGCCCGCATCGAGGAGTTCAACGCGCTGGCCGGCCACGAGCACGTGCACAAGGGGATGACCAGCCGCGACCTGACCGAGAACGTCGAGCAGCTGCAGATCCGGCAATCGCTGGAGCTGGTGTTCGCGCACGGGGTTGCCGTCGTCGCCCGGCTCGCCGAGCGGGCCGTGGTCTACCGCGATGTGGTGATGGCCGGTCGTTCGCACAATGTCGCCGCCCAGGCCACCACGCTGGGCAAGCGGTTCGCCTCGGCGGCCGAGGAGACCCTGGTGGCGCTCACCCGGTTGCGTGAGCTCATCGACCGCTACCCGCTGCGCGGGGTGAAGGGCCCGATGGGCACCGCCCAGGACATGCTGGACCTGTTCGACGGGGACGATGCGCGGCTGGCCGAACTGGAGCGCCGCGTCGCCGAATTCCTGGGTTTTACCGATGTTTTCACCAGCGTCGGGCAGGTGTACCCGCGCTCACTGGACCACGATGTGGTCTCTGCGCTGGTGCAGCTGGGTGCCGGGCCGTCCTCGTTCGCCCACACCATCCGGCTGATGGCCGGCCATGAGTTGGTCACCGAGGGGTTCGCGCCCGGCCAGGTCGGTTCCTCGGCCATGCCGCACAAGATGAACACCCGTTCCTGCGAACGGGTCAACGGGCTGCAGGTGATCCTGCGCGGGTACGCCTCGATGGCCGCCGAGCTGGCAGGCGCGCAGTGGAACGAGGGTGACGTGTTCTGCTCGGTGGTACGCCGGGTCGCGCTGCCGGATGCGTTCTTCGCGATCGACGGGCAGACCGAGACCTTCCTGACGGTGCTCGACGAGTTCGGGGCCTACCCGGCCGTCATCCAGCGTGAGCTGGACCGCTACCTGCCGTTCCTGGCGACCACCCGAATCCTCATCGCCGCGGTCCGCACCGGGGTGGGCCGCGAAACCGCCCACGAGGTCATCAAGGAGCATGCCGTGGCCGTGGCGCTGGCCATGCGGGAGAAGGGCCAGGAGCCCGATCTGCTGGACCGGCTGGCCGCCGATCCGCGACTGCCGTTGGACCGCATCGCGCTGGAGGCCGCGCTGGCCGACAAGGCGGCGTTCACCGGTGCCGCCGGTGCCCAGGTCGACGGGGTGGTCGCCGCGGTCGACGAACTGGTCAGCCGGTTCCCGGAGGCGGCCAAGTACACCTCGGGCGCCATTCTGTGACCCTTGCCGACCTGACCGATCTGGACAATTTCGCGGCGGGCTTCCCGCACGAGCTGTTCCGCATCCATCGGGTCGAGGCGCCGGTCTACTGGCATGAACCGACCGAGCACACCCCCGACGGCCAAGCCTTCTGGTCGGTGGCTGGCTACGCGGAAACCCTTGCCGTGCTGCGTGATCCGGTCACCTTCTCCTCCGTGACCGGTGGATCGCGGCCCTACGGTGGCACCCTGCTGCAGGATCTGGCCGTCGCCGGTCAGGTGCTCAACATGATGGACGATCCGCGGCACGCGCAGATCCGCCGGCTCGTCAGTTCGGGCCTCACCCCGCGGATGATCGCCCGGGTCGAAGACGATCTGCGGGTCAGGTCACGGGCATTGCTCGATACCGTGGAACCCGGTGCCCCGCTCGACTTTCTGGTCGAGGTGGCCGCCGAACTGCCGATGCAGATGATCTGCATACTGTTGGGAGTGCCTGACTCCGAACGGCATTGGCTCTTCGAGGCGATTGAGCCGCAGTTCGACTTCGGATCCGGCCGCAGCGCGCGGGTGGGGCAGTTGACGGCCGAGCAGGCCGGATCGCGGATGTACGGCTACGGTATGGAACTCATCGCCGCGAAACGGGCCGCGCCCACCGACGACATGCTGTCCGTGGTCGCCAACGCCACTGATGCAGAGTTGAGCGATCTGGAGCTCTATCTGTTCTTCAGTCTGCTGTTCAGCGCCGGCGCGGAGACGACTCGCAATGCCGTGGCAGGCGGACTGTTGGCCCTCATCGAGCATCCGGATCAGCTGGCCCGCCTACAGGCCGACCCGAGCCTGCTGCCCGGCGCGATCGAGGAGATGGTGCGGTGGACGACCCCGTCACCGTCCAAGCGCCGCACCGCCACCGAGCCCGCGACACTGGGCGGATGTGCGATCGAACCCGGCCAGAAGGTGCAGATCTGGGAGGGCTCGGCCAACCGCGACCCGGCCGTGTTCGCCGATCCGGACGTCTTCGACATCGGCCGAAAGCCGAATCCGCACTTGGGTTTCGGTCAGGGGGTGCACTACTGCCTGGGCGCGAACCTGGCCCGCCTGGAACTGCGCGTCATGTTCGAGGAGCTGTTGGCGAGGTTCGGTGAGTTCCGGCTCGTCAAGCCGGTCGAGTGGACCCGTAGCAACCGGCACACCGGTATCCGGCACATGGTCGTCGAGTTCGGCTGATCGTTACCCTGAAAAGTATGGACGCTGGTAACGACGACCATGTCCGCGTCTCCGACGCCGACCGGGCACGGGTGAACGGGCTGCTGGAGCGTGCCGTCTCGGCGGGCATGCTGTCGCTCGACGAGTTCGCCGACCGGACCGATACCGCGTTGGCCGCGCGCACCCGCGGTGAGTTGCGGGTGGTGCTCGCCGACCTGCCCACCACGCAGCTGGGTGTGCCGGCCCGCCCGCAGCTGCCACCCGAACAGCTGACCGGTTGGATGACCGCCATCGAGCGACGCGGACAGTGGACTGCCGCACCGGTGCTGCAGCTGCAGACCCGGATGTGCAGCACCACCTTGGACTTCACCTCGGCGGTGCTGCCCGGGCCGGTGGTCGAGATCGTCATAGACGACTACTGCAGCTCCACCGAACTGATCGTGCCGCCCGGATGCACCGCCGACCTCAACGGCATCGACACCGTCGCGGCCAGCGCGACGCTGAAGGTGCGTGGCGCACCGCGGTCGGAGCAGCTGCACGTCATCGTGCGGGGCAAGGTCCGGTTGGGGTCGGTCACCGTGCGGCACCCGTTCGGGAGTTGGCTGCGGCGGTTGCACGGCGGATAGCGAACTGGACTTCGGCGATCACCCGCTCGGGGTATTCGGTGAGGTCCAGCCAGGTGAATCGCAACACCTGGTATCCCATCAGGGCGAGTTCGTTCTGCTTGACCCGATCCCGTTGAAAGTCATCGTGGTCGGAGTGGGAGGCCAGTCCGTCCACCTCGATCGCGATCTTGAGAACGCCGAAGAGAACGTCCACCTCCCAACGCCCGACGCGCTGGTTGGCCTTCCATCCGGTGATACCGGCCTCGCGGAGCAGCTTCACCAGAATGCGTTCCGCAACGGAGTGGGCGCCGTCGTCGGCGGCGCGCAGCAATGCGCGAGCGGTCGGTGAGCCATGTCGGCCGGTGTTACGTAGGTGCGCCCGCCAGAGTTCGCGCAGATCCAGGAGATGTCGCTGCAGGGCGGTGTCGATGATGCGTATCCCGCCGCCGGGGCGTGCGGCCGCTTCGACGATGGTCAGCGGGAGTGCGGTCAGTCGCAGTCCGTCGCGGACGGTGCAGTCGGCGGGTTCGAGGTCCCGCCGTCGGGTGCGGATGCCATACCGCTTCGGGGGATTGCTGACCGCCGGCACCGTCACCTCGACGACCTCGGGCGGATACTTCGTCAGGCCCCACCACCAGGCCGCGGACATTCCACTGCCGGTCGCCCGCGGGCCGTATCCCCAGATGGCCGCCCGGATGCGGGCATGGTCGGTCAGCGGCCGGTCATCGACGAAATACACCCCGGGTGAGCAGCGCAGCCAGAGTCCGGAGCGGACCCTGCGATAGACCGTCTGACGGCTCAAGCCGACCTCTCTGGCCTGGGCGAGTGTGATCACACCGTCGTGATCGCGGAGCAACTGGGCAATCATGCTCATTTGGACGCAGTGCTCCGCCGAACGGTTCCACCCGTGGCGATTTGCGCACACTTTGTAACGCCGAGTGTTACTGAATGTGCGCAAATCGCAGGGTGATATGTGGGTTAGGGTGACCTAATGCTCAACACCTCGCGTATCGCGGTGGCCCTGGTGGCCGTGAGTCTGGCCCTGGCCGGCTGCTCATCCCCGGAGAACTCGGAGAGCCCGGCGAACAATGCCGAAGCGGTCGAAACCGTCACCATCGCACACAAATTCGGAGGGACTGAAGTCCCGGCAAACCCGCAGAACATCGTCACGGTGGGCTGGAACGACCAGGACTTCGTGCTGGCGCTCGGCGTCGTCCCGGTCGGTACCCGCAGCTGGTACGACAACTACAACGACTTCCCCTGGGTCAAGGCGGAGACCGACGGCAAGGGCGTCCCGGTGATCGAGGGCGACACCATCAACTTCGAGGCCATCGCCGCGGCGCAACCCGATGTCATCTTCGCGATCTACGAGACCATCGACCAGAAGACCTACGACCAGCTGTCCCAGATCGCGCCGACGGTCATCCAGTCCGCGGATTACGCCGATGAGGAAACACCCTGGGACGTCCAGCTTCTGACGACCGGTGCGGCGCTGGGCAAGAAGCAGCAGGCCCAGGATCTGGTCGATGAGGTCAACGGCAAGATCGAGGAGGCCAAGACGGCGCACCCCGAATTCGGCGAGAAGACCCTGGTCGCCGATTTCAGCTCCGAGGTCGACGCGCCGTATCTGATCGGCAAGGGTGATCCGCGGCGCGCGCTGTTCGACGAACTGGGCTTCGGCGCCCAGGAGACCGTCGGCGACGTCTCGCAGGAGAAACTGAGCCTGCTCGACGGGGACGTGTTGTTCATCAACGGCGTCACCAAGGAACAGCTGGCCGACTCGCCGGCCTTCCAGCGCCTGAATGTGGTGCGCGAGGATCGCACCCTGTTCGCCGGGTCGGAATCCACGCTGTCCGGCGCACTGGCGTACAGCGGACCCAATGCTCTGCTGTACGCCGTCGACCTACTGGTGCCGCAGCTGAGTAACGCATTACAAGGCAAGCCGGTCGCCGACCTGTCGGACTCCTAACTGCGACGACGGGCCTTGTCCCGCGGTGAGGCCCGCGGGATCACCAGTGGGGTACCGGTTTCCGGGTCGTCGATGATCTGGCAGCGCAGCCCGTACACATCTTCGACCAGGGCCGCGGTGATCACCTGGGCGGGCTCGCCCTGCGCGACGATCCGACCCGCCTTCATCGCGATGATCTGGTCGGCGAATCGGCAGGCGTGGTTGAGATCGTGCAGCACGGCCACGATGGTGCGGCCTTGGGTGGCGTTCAATTCGGCGAACAGGTCCAGCAATTCGATCTGATGCGCGATATCCAGGAAGGTCGTCGGTTCGTCGAGCAGGATGAGCGGGGTCTGCTGGGCGAGGACCATCGACACCCAGACCCGTTGCCGTTGACCGCCGGACAGCTCGTCGACCGCGCGGCCGGAGATGGCGTCGACCCCGGTCGCAGCCATCGCGTCGGCCACGGCGCGCTCATCGTCGCGGGAGAACTGGCGCAGCACCCGTTGATGCGGAAACCGGCCTCGGGCAACCAGATCGGCGACCGTGATGCCCTCCGGCGCGATCGCCGACTGCGGCAGCAGCCCCAGCCTGCGGGCCACCTCCTTGGTGCGCAGCGAGCTGATGTCGGCGCCGTCGAGGATGACCTGCCCGCCGGCCGGTCGCAGCAGCCGGGCCAGCCCGCGCAGCAGCGTCGATTTGCCGCAGGCGTTCGGGCCGACGATCGCGGTGATGGCGCCTTCGGCGATCTCGGCGGTCAACCCGGCCACGATCGGTGTGTCCCCGTAGCCGAGCGACAGATCATGCGCCCGCAGTTCCGTCACGATGTTCTCCCTACTGCCGCCGTGCCTGCACGATCAGCAGCCACACCAGGTACAACCCGCCCGCCACCACGGTCACCGCGCCGACCGGCAGCTCGGCCGGTGCAAAGATCCGCAGGGCGATCAGATCGCTTGCCAACAACAGAAATGCACCCATCACCGCCGACGAAACCAGGCCCACCCCGGGTGTCGCGGTCAGCCTGCGGGCCAGTTGCGGTGCCGCCAGCGCCACGAACGAGATCGGGCCGGCCGCCGCCGTCGCCACCGCGATCAGTACGACACCGGCCCCGAAATAGGCCAGCCGGACCCGCTCCGGTCGCAGCCCGAGCGCGCCGGAGATGTCGTCACCCATCTGCAGGACCGGCAGTTGCGGTCCGATTCCGATCAACCACGCCACCGCCGCCACGACGCAGATCAGCACCGGCACCACCTGCTCCCAGCGCAGCCCGCTGAGCGTGCCCTGCTGCCAGATGGCCGCCGTCACCGCCTGGTGCAGTTTGATCTTGAGAATGATCCACTGGTTCAGCGAACTGAGCATGGCGCTGACGGCGATGCCCACGATGATCAGCCGGAACCCGGCCAGACCGTTGCGATAGGCCAGCAAATAGACCGCCGTCGCGGTGAGCAGGCCGCCGGCCACCGCGCCCGCCGCGGTCAGGTAGTAGCCACCACCGAACAGGGCGATGGCGATCAGCGCCCCGGTGTAGGAGCCGAACCCGAACCCGATGACATCCGGGCTGCCCAACGGATTACGGGTCAACGCCTGGAAAATGGCACCGGACACCCCCAGGGCGGCGCCGATCACCAGGGCCGCAACGATCCGCGGCATTCGCCACTCCAGCACCACCACACTGGTGAAACCCTGGTCTGACCCGGTCAGGACCGCGATCACCTCCGCCGGTGATACCGGGTACTCACCGACGCCGAGCGCGAACACCGCGAGCACTACGGCACCCAGGCCGAGCCCGCTGAGCACGCCGATGCTGCGCCACGATGCGCGCAGCGCCAACCGGGGTTCATGGCGCAGCACCAGCTGCGGACGCCCGAAGTCGATCACAGGGCACTCGCCTTCGTGCGGCGCACCAACCAGATCAACACCGGCGCACCGATGAACGCGGTCACGATCCCGGCAGGCAGCTCACCCGGACGCACCACGACCCGGCCCAGCACATCGGCCGCCAGCAGCAGGGCGGGTCCGGCGACGACGCAGTACGCGCAGATCCACCGCCAATCCGGCCCGGTGAACCAGCGCACCGCGTGCGGGACCATCAGCCCGACGAACCCGATCGGGCCGGCCGCCGCGGTGGCGGCCCCGGCCAGCAGGGTGATCGCGAGGATCCCGAGGACCCGGGTGCGGATCACGTTGCCGCCCATCGCCACCGCGAGATCGTCACCGAGCGCGAGCGCGTTGAGGCCACGGCTGACGTACAGGCACAGCACTGCCCCGAGGGCGATGAACGGCGCGACGATCCACACCGCGTCCAGGCCGCGCCCGTCGAGTGCGCCGGCGTCCCAGAACCGCATCGAATCGAACGCCCGCGGGTTCTGCAGCCGGATGGTGAACGAAATGCCGTCGGCCACCGCTCCGATTGCCACCCCGGCCAGCAGCATCCGTACCGGCGTGACCGCCGCCCGGCCCGTCGCACCGACCAGATACACCAGCACCATGGCGATGGCCGCGCCCAGGAACGCGAACCACACGTAGGTCAGCATCGAGTTCAGGTGCAGGAACGCGATCGCCGCGACGACGAACAGCCCGGCCACCGATTCGATGCCCAGGATCTGGCTGTCGGCCAGCGGGTTGCGGGTCAGTCCCTGGATCAGCGCGCCGGACAGTCCGAGCGCGATCCCGACGACGATGCCCAGGATGGTCCGCGGGATGCGCAGGTCGTGCACGATCCACTGGTCACCGGTGTCGGTGTAGTCGATGACGGCATGCCACACCGTCGACGGCGCGACGCTTTCGGTGCCGACGGCCAGACTGAGGACGCACATGGCGGCCAGCGCGGCGGTGGTGAGGATGAGGCCGGTGAGGCGTCGGTCCCGCGTGCTGACCGCAATCGCCCCCGACATAAGGGCACGCTAACTCACGAACCTGTCAGAGCTTCACCCCGGCGGCGTGTAGCTCCAGGAGCGCCAGCCCGCGGATCGCCGGGCGGTCGTCACGGCGCCAGGCGCCGATCGGGTCCGGGTCCACCGCGGTCAGCTTGGACAACGGCCGGTTCGCCAGCGCCCGCATGGCCAGCAGTTCCTGCCCGGCATGCGTCGAAGCCAGCGTCAACACCGTCAGCTTGCGCCGGAAGAACCGGATCCGCAGGAACAGCCACGGCATACCCACCGTCACGATCGGCGTCGCCGCCACCGCGATCGCGAGCAGCCAGGCCAACCAGGTCGCGGTGCTGTCGAGGTTCTGACCTGCACCGGCGATCTCGGCCGCGGCGTCACTGGCGGCGCGCAACGGGCCGCTGAGTCCGTCACCGATGAACGGCACATCGTCGACGCTGTCGCCGGCCGAACCGAGACTGCCGGACACCCCGTCGGCACCTTGTTGCACCTGGCGGCCCACCTCGGCGATGGTTGCCACCGCCGAATACACCCCGGTGCCCACCACCACCCAGACGAACGTCCAGACGAGGACCGCGATATCGCTGACGATCTGGGCCAGCAGCCGACCGGGCCGGGTGGCGTAGGGCAGGTACCGCAGTCTCATACTTTCGATCCCAGCACATAGGGTGGATCAATGCGCCCAGCTCTGACCGACTACCAGCATCTGGCCAGCGGCAAGGTACGCGAGTTGTACCGCATCGACGCCGACCACCTGCTGTTCGTTGCCTCCGACCGCATCTCGGCCTTCGACCACATCCTGGACACCCAGATCCCGGACAAGGGCCGGATCCTGACCGCGATGAGCGTGTTCTTCTTCGATCACCTCGGCGTGCCCAACCACCTCGCGGGCCCGCCCGATGACGAGCGCATCCCCGCGGACGTGCTGGGCCGTGCGCTGGTGGTCCGCTCGCTGGAGATGCTGCCCGTGGAATGTGTCGCCCGCGGCTACCTGACCGGCTCCGGGCTGCTGGACTACCAGAAGTCCGGTTCGGTCTGCGGGATCGAGCTGCCCGCCGGGCTGGTCGAGGCCAGCAAGTTCGATCAGCCGCTGTTCACCCCGGCCACCAAGGCCGAGATCGGTGAGCACGACGAGAACGTCTCCTTCGACGCCGTGGTCGGGCTGGTCGGCGCCGGACGGGCCGCCGAGCTGCGCGAGGCGACGTTGGGCATCTACGCCAAGGCCGCCGAGCATGCGCTGAGCAAGGGCATCATCGTTGCCGACACCAAGTTCGAGTTCGGGGTGGATGCCGACGGTCGGTTGGTGCTGGCCGACGAGGTGCTGACTCCCGACTCGTCGCGGTACTGGCCGGCGGACTCCTATCAGGTCGGTGTGGTGCAGCCCAGCTATGACAAGCAATTCGTCCGGAACTGGCTGACCGGCCCGGACTCCGGCTGGGACCGGCACGGTGACGCCCCACCGCCGCCGTTGCCTGCCGAGATCGCCGCGGCAACCCGTGCGCGTTATATCGAGGCCTACGAGCGGATTTCGGGCCTGAGCTTCACCGATTGGATCGGAGCGTGAACGCCCCGGTCGCCAAGCGGGTCGAACACCGCCGCGAGCACCACGGCGACGTCTTCATCGACCACTACGAATGGATGCGCGACAAGGCCGATCCGGAGGTCATCACCCATCTGGAGGCCGAGAACGCACATACCGAGGCGGCGACCGCGGTGCTGGCCCCGCTGCGGCAGCGCATCTTCGACGAGATCAAGGCGCGTACCAAGGAAACCGACCTGTCGGTGCCGACCCGGCGCGACAACTGGTGGTACTACGCCCGCAGTTTCGAGGGCAAGCAGTACGGCGTGCACTGCCGTTGCCCCATCGGCGGCCCCGACGACTGGACCCCGCCCGAACTGGACGAGAACACCGCGGTCCCCGGTGAACAGATCCTGCTCGACGAGAACATCGAGGCCGACGGGCACGAGTTCTTCTCCCTCGGCGCGGTCAGTGTCAGCGTCGACGGCAACATCCTGGCCTACTCGGTGGACGTCAAGGGTGACGAGCGGTACACCTTGCGTTTCAAGGATTTACGCACCGGCGAACTGTACGAGGACACCATCGTCGGGATCGGCGCCGGGGTGACCTGGGGTGCGGACAACCATTCGGTGTACTACACCACCGTCGACGAGGCCTGGCGCCCCGACACCGTGTGGCGGCACCGGTTGGCCGCCGGCCTGCCCGCCGAAAAGGTGTATCACGAGGCCGACGAACGGTATTGGCTCGGCGTCGGTCGCACCCGCAGCAACAAGTACGTCATCATCGCCGCCGGCAGCGCCATCACCTCCGAGGTGCGCTACGCCGATGCCGGTGACCCGGAAGCCGAGTTCACCGTGGTGCTTCCGCGGCGCGACGGTATCGAATATTCCGTCGAGCATGCGGTGGTCGGCGGGCAGGACCGCTTCCTGATCCTGCACAACGACGGCGCGGTGAACTTCACCCTGGTCGAGGCCCCGGTCGACGATCCGACCGCGTTCCGCACCCTGATCGAACACCGTGACGATGTCCGACTCGACGGCGTCGACGCGTTCGAGACGCATCTGGTGGTCAGCTACCGACGCGAGGCGCTGCCGCGGATTCAGCTGTGGCCCATCGGATCCGACGGCAGCTACGGCGCACCCGCGGAGATCGAGTTCGAATCCGAGTTGATGTCGGCCGGGCTGAGCGGCAACCCGAACTGGTCATCACCCAAGCTGCGGGTGGGTGCGGTGTCCTGGGTCATCCCGGTGCGGGTGTACGACCTGGACATGGTGACCGGCGAACGTACCCTGCTGCGTGAACAACCCGTGCTCGGTGACTACCGGCCCGAGGATTACGTGGAGCGCCGCGACTGGGCGACCGCGGCCGACGGTGCCCGCATCCCGATCTCGATCGTGCACCGCGCCGGGTTGGCGTTCCCCGCGCCGACGCTGCTGTACGGTTACGGCGCCTACGAGTCCTGCGAGGATCCCCGGTTCTCGATCGCGCGGCTGTCCCTGCTCGACCGCGGCATGGTGTTCGTCGTCGCACACGTGCGTGGCGGCGGCGAGCTGGGCCGGCCCTGGTACGAGGACGGCAAGCTGCTGCGCAAGGGCAACACCTTCACCGATTTCGTCGCGGTCGCAGAACATCTGGTGCTCACCGATCTGACCCGGCCGGGCAATCTGGTCGCCCTGGGCGGCAGCGCCGGCGGTCTGCTGGTGGGTGCGGTGCTCAACATCGCACCGCACCTGTTCGCCGGCGTGCTGGCCCAGGTCCCGTTTGTCGACCCGTTGACCACCATTCTGGACCCGTCCCTGCCGCTCACCGTCACCGAATGGGACGAGTGGGGAAATCCGTTGGCGGACAAGGATGTCTACGAGTACATGAAGGCGTACTCGCCGTATGAGAACGTCGCATCCCTGGACTACCCGGCGGTGCTGGCGATGACCTCGCTCAACGACACCCGGGTGTACTACGTGGAACCGGCGAAATGGGTTGCCGCGCTGCGGCACGCCCAGTTGGAGCCCGATGATGCCAAGGTGCTGCTCAAGACCGAGATGGTGGCCGGGCACGGCGGTATCAGCGGTCGATACGAGCGCTGGAAGGAGGCGGCCTTCCAGTACGCCTGGATCCTGGCCACCGCCGACGCCGCCAACCACGGGCAGGGGCAGACCGACAGCCTGTTCGGCGGGCCCAGGCTCTAGCGCGCCGCCCGCGGGGCCGCTAGCGTCGGGACGGTGAGCCTGAACAACATTCCGCTGACCACACTCGACGGCCAGGTCACCACCCTGGCCGAATTGTCCGATGGCGCAACCTTGGTGGTCAACGTCGCCTCCAAATGCGGCCTGACCCCGCAGTACAGTGCGCTGGAGAAGCTGGCCCAGGACTATGCCGCGCGGGGTCTGACCGTCGTCGGCGTCCCGTGCAACCAGTTCATGGGACAGGAGCCCGGGACGGCCGAGGAGATCCAGACCTTCTGCTCGACCACCTACGGGGTGACCTTCCCGCTGCTGGCCAAGACCGATGTCAACGGTGACGACCGGCATCCGCTGTATGCCGAGCTGATCAAGGCCGCCGACACCGACGGACAGGCCGGCGACATCCAGTGGAACTTCGAGAAGTTCCTGCTGGCCCCGGACGGAAGCGTGGTCAACCGGTTCCGTCCCCGCACCGAACCGGACGCCCCCGAGGTGGTCAGCGCGATCGAGGCCGTGCTGCCGAGGTAGCCGGCCCGGAAAAGCCACGTGCTGTCCGGGTGTTCGCAACCGTCACGACACCTGACGTTGCGACACTGACAGCCGTGACCGCCGAACTGATCGTCTCGATCTCCGGGATCAGAGACCGCACCCTGAGCGATGTCGACGCCATCTGCGAGGACCTCGACGCCCGCGGCATCCCGGTGTCACTGCTGGTCGCGCCGCGGCTCAAGGGCGGCTACCGGCTGGAGTCCGACGCGCGCACGGTGGGCTGGCTGTCCGAACGCCGCGCCGGCGGCGACGCCATCGTCCTGCAGGGGTTTGACGAGGCCGCCACCAAGGCACGCCGCAGCGAGTTCGCGACATTGCCCGCGCATGAGGCCAACCTGCGCCTGATGGCCGCCGACCGGGTGCTCGAACACCTGCACCTGCGCACCCGCCTGTTCGCCGCACCGGGCTGGACGGTATCCGAGGGCACTGTCCTGGCCTTGCCACGCAACGGGTTCCGGCTGCTCGTCGGGATGACCAGCGTCACCGACCTGGTGCGTGAGCACACCGAACGGACCCGGGTCCTCGGCATCGGTGCCGGCTTCCTGACCGACCCGTGGTGGTGTCGCACGCTGGTGCTGTCCGCCGAGCGCACGGCGCGGCGTGGCGGCACCGTACGGCTGGCGATCTCGGCCCGGCAGCTCGGCAAGATCGGACCCCGTCAGGCCGTGTTCGACGCCATCGACCTGGCCCTCCTGCACGGCTGCACGCCGGACACCTACCGGTGGGAGCCGGATCCCGCCCTGAGCGACGCCGCCTGAGGCTAGGTTTGTCGGCATGGCAGATGCCGACGTCATCGTGGTGGGTGCGGGACTGGCCGGGCTGGTCGCCGCTGCAGAACTGATCGAACGCGGTCGCCGCGTGCTGATCGTCGATCAGGAGAACGCCGCCAATATCGGCGGGCAGGCTTACTGGTCGTTCGGTGGCCTGTTCCTGGTGGACAGCCCCGAGCAGCGCCGCCTGGGTATCCGGGACAGTCACGAACTGGCGCTGCAGGACTGGTTGGGCAGCGCCGGCTTCGACCGCGAAGAGGATCACTGGCCGCGGCAGTGGGCGCACGCCTACGTCGATTTCGCGGCGGGGGAGAAGCGTGCCTGGCTGCGCGAGCGGGGCCTGCAGACCTTCGCGATGGTCGGTTGGGCCGAACGCGGCGGCTACGGTGCGCTGGGCCATGGCAATTCGGTGCCCCGCTTCCACATCACCTGGGGCACCGGGCCGGCGCTGGTCGACCTGTTCGCCCGCCGGTTACACGGCCAGCCGCGGGCCAAGTTCGTCCACCGGCACCGCGTCGATGAGCTGATCGTCGACAACGGTGCGGTGGTCGGTGTGCGCGGATCGGTGCTGGAGCCCTCCGATGCGGTGCGGGGCGTGGCATCCTCACGGAATATCGTGGGCGACTTCGAGTTCCGGGCGCAGACCGTCATCGTGGCCAGTGGCGGTATCGGGGGCAATCATGATCTGGTGCGCAAGAACTGGCCGGCTCGGATGGGCCGGGTGCCCGAACAGTTGCTGTCCGGGGTGCCCGAGCATGTCGATGGCCGGATGCTGGGTATCAGCGAGGCCGCCGGCGCGCGCATCATCAACAGCGACCGGATGTGGCACTACACCGAGGGCATCACCAACTACGACCCGGTGTGGCCCAAGCACGGCATCCGGATCCTGCCCGGGCCGTCTTCGCTGTGGCTGGACGCCACCGGAAAGCGGCTACCGGTGCCGCTGTACCCGGGTTTCGACACCCTGGGCACGTTGGAGCACATCGCGGCCACCGGCCACGACTACACCTGGTTCGTGCTGAACGCGCGGATCATCGCCAAGGAGTTCGGGCTGTCCGGGCAGGAGCAGAACCCGGATCTGACCGGGCGCAGCGTGCGCGATGTCCTCGGGCGTGGCCGCGGCGGCGGGCCCGCGCCGGTGCGGGCCTTCGTCGACAAGGGGGTCGACTTCGTCACCGCAAATTCGTTGCGCGAGTTGGTCGCCGCCATGAACGAGGTCCCCGATGTCACCCCGCTGGACTACGCGGCCGTCGAAGCCGAGGTCACCGCCCGCGACCGCGAGGTGGTCAACAAGTTCACCAAGGACAGCCAGATCACTGCGATCCGCGGGGCGCGGGAGTACCTGCCGGACCGGATCGCGCGCGTCGTCGCCCCGCATCGGCTGACCGACCCGAAGGCCGGTCCGCTGATCGCGGTGAAACTGCACATCCTGACCCGGAAGTCACTGGGCGGGCTGGAGACCGATCTGGACGCCCGGGTGATCAAGGCCGACGGGACGGTGTTCGACGGGCTGTACGCCGCCGGCGAGGCCGCCGGATTCGGTGGCGGCGGTGTACACGGCTACCGGTCGCTGGAGGGCACGTTCCTGGGCGGCTGTGTGTTCTCCGGCCGGGCCGCCGGGCGGGCCGCCGCCGCGGGTAGCGCCTGAGGACCGGCCGCCAGGATCGCCAGGCACACCGTCGCCGAGGCGAAGAACACCGACCCGATGTTGTCGGTCAGATAGTGCAGATCGGTGGCCGCCATGCTCAGCCCGCCGATCACCGCGACCACCCCGGCGAGCACCATCACCCAGGCCGCGTACCCCGCGGCGACCACCAGCATGGCCGTCACCGTCAGGACGACGGTGGTGTGCCCGCTGGGGTAGGCCAGCGCATCACCCTTGTAGCGGCCGAACAGCGGTTTGAAGACCCGCGTCAAGATGACCGACACCAGCGGACACAGCGCCACCACGACGGCCAACCGCCAGCGTCGCCGGATGAGCGCGACGATCACTGCGATGCCGAGCGTCACCATCATGGTCAGCGACCAGCTGAAGTACAGCATCCAGATCGGGTCGGTGCCGAACACCTTTTGCATGCCGGCCAGCGTCCGGTCGTCGAACGCGGTCGGTCCGTCGCCGACGGCCAGGCCGAGGGCGACCATCGCCGCGATGCCGATCGGTGGCCACCACAGCAGTAGTCGATGCCGGGTCAGAACTGTGTTCCGTTCTCCTCGTCGAGGACCTGGAAGTCGGTGTCGGTCATCTCCGAGAGCCGGCCGTAGAAGATGCCGCGCGCCGACGGATCGATGATGCCCTGATGGATCGGGACGGCTCTGCTCGGCGCGACCGCGCGCAGATACTCGACGGCCTCGGAGACTTTCATCCACGGCGCGGCGGCCGGGGTGGCCAGCACGTCGACCGGCTCGCCGGGGACGAACAGGGCGTCGCCGGGATGCATCAGCCGGGCCGGGTGGTCGGCATCGCCGATCACGTAGGAGGTGTTGTCGATCACCGGGATCTCGGGGTGGATCACCGCGTGCGTGCCGCCGACCCCGCGCACCGTCAGGTGGCCGATGGTGAAACTGTCCCCGGCGTGCACCGCCGTCCACGGGGCACCGAGTTGGGCCGCCGTCTGCGGGTCCGCGTACAGCTTGGCCTGCGGGTTCGCCTCCAGCAGTGCGGGCAGTCGGGCGGTGTCGGCGTGGTCGGGGTGCTGGTGGGTGATCAGGATCGCGTCGAGACCACCGATGCCCTCGAAACCGTGCGAGAACGTGCCCGGATCGAAGAGCACCTGCACGTGGCCACCGGAACCGTCGGGGAAGTCGGCCAGCAGGCAGGAGTGTCCGAAGTGCGTCAGTTGCATGGCTCCATTGTGGCCCGCGGGCGCGCCGGTAGAGTTATGCCCGATCAAGATCCCCTATCGACCCTTTGAAGGAGCGCCCGTGGCCCGCGTCGTAGTGCACGTGATGCCCAAGGCCGAGATTCTCGACCCGCAGGGACAGGCCATCGTCGGCGCGTTGGGCCGGCTCGGCCACGGCGGTGTCGCCGATGTGCGCCAGGGCAAGCGGTTCGAGCTCGAGGTCGACGATTCGGTGTCCGACGAGGCGCTGAACGAGATCGCCGAGTCGCTGCTCGCCAACACGGTCATCGAGGAGTTCTCGGTCAGCCGGGAGAACTCGTGACCGCCACCGGCCGCATCGGCGTCATCACCTTCCCGGGCACGCTCGACGATGTCGATGCCGCGCGGGCGGTCAAGCTCGCCGGCGGCGAGGCCGTCAGTTTGTGGCACGCCGACGCCGACCTCCAGGGCGTCGACGCCGTCGTGGTGCCCGGCGGATTCTCCTACGGCGATTACCTGCGCGCCGGGGCGATCGCCAGCTTCGCGCCCGTGATGCGTTCGGTGGTCGACGCGGCCAAGGGCGGACTGCCGGTTCTGGGGATCTGCAACGGTTTTCAGGTGCTGTGCGAGGCCGGGCTGCTGCCGGGTGCGCTGACCCGCAACGCCGGTCTGCACTTCATCTGCCGCGATGTCTGGCTGCAGGTCGCGTCCAACTCGTCGGCGTGGACGACGCGCTACGAGCAGGACGCAGATCTGTTGGTGCCGTTGAAGTCCGGTGAGGGTCGGTACGTGGCGTCGGAGGCCGTGCTCGACGAGCTCGAGGGTGAGGGCCGCGTGGTGTTCCGCTACCGCGAGAACCTCAACGGTTCGATGCGCGGGATCGCCGGGGTGAGTTCGGCCGACGGCCGCGTCGTCGGGCTGATGCCGCACCCCGAGCACGCCACCGAACCGCTGACCGGGCCGTCCGATGACGGGCTGGGCCTGTTCTACTCCGCGCTGGATGCGGTACTGACGGCCTGAGTTTTCGCGCGAGCGACCGCGCAGTGTCACCGCCGACGGCGTGTCGCTGTGCAGACGCGGTCGCTCGCGGGGTATGGCTCAGCTGCTGAGGGCGACCACGGCCTCGGCGGTGTAGGCCAGGAATGTGAACGTCTCCTGCAGGTACAGCTGCACGCTGTCGGCATCGTGGGACAGGTAGCCGATGGACACGTCGGTGCCCAGCTGCAGATCGAAATCGCCACCCCGGGTGGACAACACGAACGCACCGTCGATGGCAGGCGCCCAGATGATGTCACCGTCGACCAGCCGGTTCAGGTGCTCGCGGATCGGATAGCCGTGCGCGGTGGTCTCACTGACCTTGGTGTACACCTCGGCCGACAGCAGCACACTGTACGGGCCGTCGACACCGGCCAGTCGCAGCTCGGAGAGCGCCTGGCTGATGACATCGGGGATCTCCCGCGGATCCTCGGGCAGCGCCAGATTCGGGCACGAGCTGGCCTTGCGGATGCCCTCGATGGACGCCGCGGCGTAGCCCTCGAAGATGGCCCTGTCCTCGGCAAAGGCCAGCTTCTTGGCCGCATCCTTGACCGGGTCCCAGTCCGAATCCTGCGATCCGCGCTCGACATCGTCGATATCGCTGCGCGCCACCGTGAACGGCACCCGCAGCCGCACCAGCGGCTTGGACTCCCGCAGATGCGCGATCACGCCGTCGCCGGGGGAGGTGACGTCACGCAGGTGGCCCGTGCTCACCGCCGCGGTCACCGGACCACCGGGCTCACTGACGTCGACCACCCGGCGACCGGCGATGTGCCGCTTGAAGGTTCGGCTGGCCTCCAGCTCGATCTCGGCCCACGCGGCTGCGGTGATGGGGGCGAGGTCGCGGTACAGGTTGTTCATTGGCGGATTCCTTTCAGGCTGCCGATCGCAAGCGAGTAGTCAGGCGCCGGCGGAGCCGGCAGATCCAGCACCGGCGGAGCCGGCAGATCCAGCACCGGCGCCGCCTCTGCCGCTGCTTCCGGAACCGGCAGCGGCGGCGGGTCATCGAGAAGATCGATGGTGGGCACGAAGAACATTCCGCCGGTGACGGCGGTCGAGAAATCCAGGATCCGGTCGGTGTTGCCGACCGGATTGCCGATGAACATGTTGTGCAGCATCTGCTCGGTGACCGCCGGGGTACGCGAGTATCCGATGAAATAGGTGCCGAACTCGCCGTTGCCGACGGTGCCGTAGGGCATGTTGCGCCGGACGATCTTGAGCTCGTTGCCGTCCTCGTCGGTGATGACGTTCAGCGCGATATGCGAATTCGCGGGCTTCACATCGTCATCCATCTCGATGTCGTCACTCTTGGTGCGGCCGATCACCTTCTGCTGTTCGTCCACCGGCAGCGCCCGCCAGGCCGCCATGTCGTGCACGTACCGCTGGATGTGCACATAGCAGCCGCCCACGAAATCCGGGTCCTCGGCGCCGATGCGGGTGGCGTTCTCGGCGACGGCCCCGTTCGGGTTCTCGGTGCCGTCGACGAATCCGAGCAGATCGCGATTGTCGAAATAGGCGAACCCGTGCACTTCGTCGGCCGCGGTCACCGCACCCTCGAGGGCCTCCATCAGCCGGCCGGCCAGCTCGAAGCAGACATCCATGGTCTCGGCGCGGATGTGGAACAACAGATCCCCCGGGGTTGCCGGTGCGTGATGGCGTTCACCGGACAGCGGGACGAACGGATGCAGGTCGGCCGGCCGGGGACCGCTGAACAACCGGTCCCAGGCGTCCGACCCGATCCCGGTCACCACCGACAGACATTTGGTCGGATCCCGGAATCCGATGGCCGAGACCATGCCCGAGATCTCGGGAAGCAGATCGTGCACGGTCTGCGCACCGTCGACATCAATGGTGACCACCAGGAAGATGGCCGCTGACGTCAACGGATTGACCACCTCTTGGGGCAGCGGCTCTGGCACAAAAGGACCTTAGCGCCACCTACCGGCACCGCGCGGGCCAAGATACAAAGATGGCAGCTAGCCCCCAGAGTCTGTGCAGCTTCATCGACAGTGCCCCGTCGCCGTTCCATGTATGCGCCACCGCGGCGCAGCAGCTGACCGCGGCCGGTTACACCGAACTGTCCGAGGCCGACGCCTGGCCGGCGCACGGCCGCCACTTCGTGATCCGGGCCGGCTCGCTGGTGGCCTGGGACTCGCGGGTGGGGGACAAGCCGTTCCGGATCGTCGGCGGCCACACCGACAGCCCCAATCTGCGGGTCAAGCAGCACCCCGACCGGGTGATCGCCGGCTGGCAGGTGGTCGCGCTGCAGCCTTACGGCGGAGCCTGGTTGAACTCCTGGCTGGACCGCGATCTCGGCATCAGTGGCCGGCTGTCGGTGCGCAGCGGCAATAGCATCAGCCATCAGCTGGTCCGCATCGACGACCCGATCCTGCGGGTCCCGCAACTGGCCATCCACCTCTCCGATGACCGCAAGGGTGTCAGCCTGGACCCGCAACGCCACGTCAACGCGGTGTGGGGGACCGGCGGGTGGCGGTCATTCCTCGGTTATGTCGCAGAACAGGCCGGGGTCGCCGAACCCGACGTGCTGGGCTTCGACCTGATGACCCACGACCTGACGCCGTCGGCAGTCACCGGAGTCGACGGCGATTTTGTCAGCGCGCCGCGGTTGGACAACCAGGCCACCTGCCACGCCGGACTGGAGGCGTTGCTGAGCGTCACCGCCACCGATCACCTCCCGGTGCTCGCGCTGTTCGACCACGAGGAGGTGGGCTCGCAATCCGATCACGGCGCCCAATCCGACCTGCTGTTGACGGTGTTGGAACGGATCACCCTGGCGGCCGGAGGCAGCCGGGAGGACCTGCTGCGCCGGCTGTCGCAGTCGATGGTGGCCTCCGGCGATATGGCGCACGCCACCCATCCGAACTACCCGGAGCGCCACGAACCGGGCCACCAGATCGAGGTCAACGGTGGCCCGGTGCTCAAGGTGCAACCGAACCTGCGCTACGCCACCGACGGCCGGACCGCGGCGGCGTTCGCGCTTGCGTGCGCCCAGGCCGGGGTGCCGCTGCAGCGTTACGAGCACCGCGCCGATCTGCCCTGCGGTTCGACCATCGGTCCGATGACCTCGGCCGGCACCGGAATCCCCACCGTCGACGTGGGTGCGGCGCAGTTGGCCATGCACTCGGCCCGCGAGGTGATGGGCGCCCACGATGTCGCGGCCTACTCGGCGGCCCTGGCGGCGTTCCTGGCGCCCTAACTCGGCGCCCGAGATCTGGGCCGAGATACCCACCGGTGCGCCGCACGCCGTAGTACTCGCGACGGCCGTTGCCCGCGGTACCGGCGGTGTGCACGCCCGGGACCAGGACCCCGGCGACCGGGTTGATCAATCGCAGCCACCAGGGCGCGCCGGCCAGCGCCGCGGGCACCGGTCGCAGCAGTCGGTCGAATCGTGCCGGCCCACCGAGGTGGGCCTCGACATCGAGATCGGCGGCGCGCACCCGCAGTCGGTCGGTGTCCAGCACCGCGTCCACGGCGCCGACCCGGACGGTGTCGAATGTGTAAGTGGTCGAGACGAACTCGGCGACCTCATCGGACGGTGCCAGCAGTATCCGTTGGTCGTCGACGGTCTGCACCATCACATCGGCGAACGCGCCGAACGGCGAGGACCGCCAGACCCCGACCACGAACCGGATCCCGGCGTCGGTGCCGAAACCCGCGATATGGCCGCGGAAGAGCAGTCGCTGCATACCGCCAATCTAGAGTTCGCCCGCGTCGTACCGGATGACGTTCTCCACGACCACGCCGTCGCGGGTGCGCACTCGATCCATCCCGCGGATCGTGATCGGCCCGGAGGCCGCCGTCCCGGTGCCCGTGTAGTGCAGGAACACCAGTTCCTCGCCGGCCTGCGCCCCCGGCACGGTCGCGCTGTCGACCAGGGTGAGCCGCAGATCGGGTACCGCGGAGACCAGTTCGGCGATCTTGGCGACATAGGCCGCGCGTCCACGCACCGGTATCGGGTCGCCGGGCCAGTGCCCGACGATGTCGTCGGCCAGCAACCCGCCGATGCGGGCCGGGTCGGGTGCGGTCCAGAACGCGGCCCACAGTTCGGCGGTGAATTTCGGTGCAATCGTGTTCGTCATGCCGTCCAGAGTGCGACTGCCGACCGGGTCACTCAATTACGTGGGAAGTAATTGCTCCGAACCATTAGCGTTGGGGCATGGGACTGACCATAGAGATGATCACGTTCGATTGTTCGGATCCCGACGGCCTCGCCGACTGGTGGTCCAAGGCGGTGGGTGGCGACGTGAACGCCGTCGCCCCAGGGGAATTCGTCATGGTGGCCCAGGAGGGTCGCGCGGCGCTGGGCTTCCAGCGGGTGCCCGATCCGACGCCCGGCAAGAACAAGGTGCACCTGGATCTGCACGCCGCGGACAAGGAGGCCGAAGTGGCCCGCCTGGTCGGCCTCGGAGCCTCCGAGATCGGGCGCAACAGCTTCGGTGAGGAGTTCCAGTGGGTGACGCTGACCGACCCGGAGGGCAACGCGTTCTGCATCTCGGGTAGCTGAGTGCTGCTGTCGTTCGTCATCGTCTCGTGCGTGCTGGCCGGGTGGGCGCTGTCGGCCAGACGGCTGAAACGCTGGCGGATCACCGCTCCGCTGTTCCTGGTGGTCGCCGGCGCGCTGGTGGAGTACTTCACCCACGGCTCGCTGGCTGACACCCTCAACTCCGAGACCGCGCAGCACGCCGCCGAGATCATTCTGGCCGTCCTGCTGTTCGTCGACGCGAACGCCATCCGTCGCGGCATGTTCGGTGAGCACCCGCGTGCGGCCGCCCGACTGCTCTTCATCGCGCTGCCGCTGAGCATGGGACTGGCGGTCCTGCTCGGGGCCTGGCTGCTACCGAGTCTGTCGTTGGCCGTCCTCGTCGTCATCGCCTGCATCGCGGTCCCGATCGACTTCGCCCCGGCACCGTCGATCGTGCGGGACCGGTTGATCCCGAGCCGGGTCCGCGACCTGCTCAACGTCGAAGCCGGTTACAGCGACGGCATCATCTCGCCGATCTTCGTCTTCGCGCTCATCGTCGCCGACATCGAGGCGGACGCCGGCTCGGCCTGGGAGGCGGTCGGTGACGCGTTCCCGCACGCCGCCAAGGCCATCGTCGTCGGACTGTGCGTCGGTGGTGGACTGGCCCTGGCCGCCAACCTCGCCGGACGGAGCGGCCTGATGACCGAGCAGTCCAAGCGGGTCCTCACGGTCGCCGCACCGGCCCTGGCCTACACCCTGAGCCTCGGCATCCACGCCAACGGCTTCGTCGCGGCCTTCCTGTGCGGTATCGGTTACCACTACTTCCGGCGCACCGAGGACCCCGAGCGTGACCTGGAACTGATCGAGGACATCAGCTTCCTGCTGACCGCGCTGATGTGGTTCGTATTCGGCGGCGTCGTCCTCATCGCGTCCTGGCACACCGGGCTGACCGTGGGCATCGTGGTGTTCTGCCTGCTGGCGATCACGCTGGTGCGGATGCTGCCGGTGGCCGTGGCGATGCTGGGATCGCGGTTCAGCTGGCCGGAGCGCCTGCTGCTCGGCTGGCTGGGTCCGCGCGGCGCGGCGGCCATCGTGCTGGGGCTGCTGGCGTTCAATGTGCTCGACGATCCGGAGGAGCACATCGTGCTGCTCACCATGGTCGTCATGGTGTGCAGCAGCGTCCTGCTGCACGGTTTCGGGGCCCCGGTGGCGGCGCGGGCGTTCGCCCGCACGCAGAGCGAATAAACTATCCGGGTGACATCCGCGCACCCGCAGGAAATTGACACCGTCGAGCGCGCCGCGGCGTCGCCCGACCAGCCGCAGCCCTTCCGTGAGCTCGGCCTCAAGGACGACGAATACCAGCGGATCCGCGAGATCCTCGGCCGCCGTCCCACCGATGCCGAGCTGGCGATGTACTCGGTGATGTGGAGCGAGCACTGCTCCTACAAATCCTCCAAGGTGCACCTGCGCTACTTCGGTGAGACCACCACCGACGAGATGCGCGCGGGCATGCTGGCCGGTATCGGCGAGAACGCCGGTGTGGTCGACATCGGCGACGGATGGGCGGTCACCTTCAAGGTCGAGTCGCACAACCACCCGTCCTATGTGGAGCCCTATCAGGGTGCGGCCACCGGTGTCGGCGGCATCGTGCGCGACATCATGGCGATGGGCGCCCGGCCGGTCGCGGTCATGGATCAGCTGCGCTTCGGCGCCGCCGATGCCCCGGACACCCGCCGGGTGCTCGACGGTGTGGTGCGCGGTGTCGGCGGCTACGGCAACTCGCTGGGCCTGCCCAATATCGGCGGCGAGACGGTGTTCGACGCCTCCTACGCCGGCAACCCGCTGGTGAACGCGCTGTGTGTCGGTGTGCTGCGCAAGGAGGATCTGCACCTGGCGTTCGCATCGGGCACCGGCAACAAGATCATCCTGTTCGGTGCGCGCACCGGACTGGACGGTATCGGCGGCGTGAGCGTGCTGGCCAGTGAGACCTTCGGTGGAGATGAGGGCGGCGGCCCCGGCCGCAAGAAGCTGCCCGCGGTGCAGGTCGGCGACCCGTTCATGGAGAAGGTGCTCATCGAGTGCTGCCTGGAGCTCTACGCCGCCGACCTGGTGGTCGGCATCCAGGACCTCGGCGGTGCCGGATTGTCCTGCGCCACCTCCGAATTGGCGTCCGCCGGCGACGGTGGCATGCGTGTCGAGCTGGATGCGGTGCCGCAGCGCGCCGCCGATATGACCCCGGCCGAGATCCTGTCCAGCGAATCGCAGGAACGGATGTGCGCGGTCGTCACTCCGGAGAACGTGGACAAGTTCCTGGCGGTCTGCCGCAAGTGGGACGTGCTGGCCAGCGTCATCGGTGAGGTCACCGACGGTGACCGGCTGCAGATCACCTGGCACGGCGAGACCGTCGTGGATGTCCCGCCGCGCACCGTCGCACACGAGGGCCCGGTCTACCAGCGCCCCGTCGCCCGCCCGGACACCCAGGACGCGCTGATCGCCGATACCTCGGCCGGTCTGGCCCGCCCGGTGACCGGCGACGAGCTGAAGGCGACTCTGCTTGCGTTGCTGGGCAGCCCGCACCTGTGCAGCCGGGCCTTCATCACCGAACAGTACGACCGCTACGTGCGGGGCAACACCGTGTTGGCCGAGCATGCCGACGGTGGTGTGCTGCGCATCGACGAGGAGACCGGCCGCGGAGTCGCGGTGTCCACCGACGCCTCGGGTCGCTACACCCAGCTCGATCCGTATGCCGGCGCCCAGCTCGCGCTGGCCGAGGCCTACCGCAACGTCGCGGTCACCGGCGCGACCCCGGTCGCGGTGACCAACTGCCTGAACTTCGGCTCTCCGGAGGATCCGGGCGTCATGTGGCAGTTCTCCCAGGCCGTCCGCGGTCTGGCCGATGGTTGTGCGGCACTGGGCATTCCGGTCACCGGCGGCAACGTCAGCTTCTACAACCAGACCGGCAGCACCGCGATCCTGCCGACCCCGGTGGTCGGTGTTCTCGGCGTCATCGACGATGTCGCCCGGCGCATCCCGACCGGGCTGGGCAACGAGCCCGGTGAGACCCTGCTGCTGCTCGGCGACACCCGCGACGAGTTCGACGGGTCGATCTGGGCGCAGGTCACCGGCGATCACCTCGGTGGGGTGCCGCCGAAGGTCGACCTGGCTCGGGAGAAGCTGCTCGCCGAGGTGCTGACCGCGGCGTCGCGGGACGGACTGGTCTCGGCCGCACACGATCTGAGCGAGGGCGGGCTGATCCAGGCCATCGTGGAGGCGGCGCTGGCCGGTGAGACCGGCGCCCGGGTGATCCTGCCCATCGGGTTCGAGTCTGCTGCCGACGCCTTTGTGTATCTGTTCTCCGAATCGGCGGGCCGCGTGCTGGTCGCGGTGCCGCGCACCGAGGAGAGCCGGTTCCGGTCCATGTGCGAGGCACGCGGACTGCCGGTCGACCGGATCGGCGTGTCTGATGAGGGCAGCAAGGAGATCGAGGTGCAGGGCCTGTTCAGCGTCACGTTGGACGAACTCCGAGAAACCTCCGAGGGCGTGCTGCCCGGGTTGTTCGGGTGATCGATCGGACCAGAATCCAGCACCCGCTACTGCTCTGGGCCTGGAGTCTGGTCCGTCTGGACTTCGTCGGCATCGCCGTCGGCGCACTGTTCTTCTGTCTGTCGCTCACCCCGTCGCTGCTGCCGCGTGATTGGCTGTTTGCCGGCCTGATCGGCGGGATCAATGCCGCGATCGGTTACGGCATCGGCGTACTGCTGGCAAAGGGCCTGCACCGCTTCGTCTTACGCGACCGTGCCTGGTGGCCACCGAGCAAGCGGGTGTTGCGCACCGCCAAGACCATGGTGGTGGCGGGAGCACTGACGGCGCCGGTGCTGATGCTGATCCCCGCCGCGCGCTGGCAGCGGCAGGTATCGGCGCTGATGGGCATCGAAGGTCCTGCGACGCCGGGGTACCTGCGTACCGCGGTGCTGGCCGTGCTCGTCGGGGCCGCCTGCATCTCCGTCTGGCGGGTGCTCAAAGATCTGGTGAAACTGATTGCCCGACTGCTGATCCGGCGTCTACGACTGCACAGCGAGGTCGCCTTCTTCATCGGCACCGCCATCGTCGTGGTGTTGTTCGTGACGATGGTCAACGGTGTGCTGTTCCGGGGCTTCCTGCTCGGCGCCAGTCAGGTGTTCCAGCCGCAGAACTCCACCAGCGCCGCCGATGTCAGCCAGCCGACGGCCCCCGAGCGTTCGGGCAGCCCGGCCTCGTTCGCCTCCTGGGATTCGCTGGGCTACCAGGGGCGCAGCTTCGTCGCAGGCGGACCCGACGCGACCGAACTCGGCAGGCTCAACGGCCGGCCGGCGCGCGAACCCATCCGGGCCTACGCCGGGCTGCAGACCGCCGACACCGACGAGGGCCGGGTGGCGGTGCTGCTCAGTGAATTGGAACGGACCGGCGCCTTCGACCGCGAGGTCCTGGTGCTCATCCCGACAACCGGCACCGGCTGGGTCAACCCGATCGCGGCGCAGGCGATCGAATCGATGTACAACGGTGACACCGCACTGGTCGCGATGCAGTATTCCTATCTGCCCAGCTGGATTTCGTTCCTCGGTGACCGCGAGAAATCGATGGCATCGGCGCGGGCGATGATCGAAGGGATCCACACCCGGTGGGCCGCACTGCAGGAGGCCGACCGGCCCAAGCTGTTGCTCTACGGCGAGAGTCTCGGTTCCTACGCAGGGCAGGGGGCGTTCGGCTGGCTTCCCGATATCGGCGAGATGGATTTCTCCGGGGTGCTGTGGGTCGGCCCGCCGCACGAGAGTTCGTTGTGGAGCGGGCTGGTACAGCGCCGCGACCCGGGCACACCCGAGGTGCAGCCGCGCTACGACAACGGCAGCACTGTGCGGTTCACGCAGGCCGCCGACCCGGCAGATGTGCAACGCATCGCCGAACCCGAATGGGCGGGTACCCGGGTGCTGTTCCTGCAGCACGCCTCCGATCCGGTGGTGTGGTGGTCACCGAATCTGCTGTTCTCCCGGCCGGATTGGCTCACCGAGCCCCGCGGTGTCGACCGGACCGCGTCGATGCGCTGGTATCCGATCGTGACGTTCTGGCAGGTGAGCGCCGATATGACAAACGCATCCGGGGTCCCCGACGGGCACGGTCACAACTACGGTGACACCGTGCTCGACGGCTGGGTCGCGGTGGCGCCGCCGCCGGACTGGACATCGGCCGATACCGAACGGATCCGCACCGAACTGGAGCGCACCTCCGACCCCGACGACGGAGCCTAGGCGTTCCGGATATCGTCCACCAGATCGTGTGGTGGCGTCTCGGTGTCGTCGATGCCGAAGCTGATGATGCGCGTCGGGGTGATCCGGATGATGGCCTCGTCGAGCGGATCGCCGGACCCGCCGACGGCCGCCGGGACCTGCGCGTGTTCGGCGGTGCCGCGGATCTCCAGGCACCGCACCCGCCACGGGTCGCGGGAGAAGATGTCGTCGACGACGAACGCCACCTTGGGATTTCGCCCGACGTTGCGGTACTTCTGGCTGGCCGACATGTGGAATCCGGCGATGTCGATGGTGCCCAGTTCCTCGTTGAAACTGAATCCGACCGGGCTGTTCTGCGGTGTGCCGTCGGACTGGATGGTGGCCAGCCGGCCCAGATCGGCCTGCTGCAGAAAGGCGATTTCGTGCGGTTTGAAGGTCATGTCGCCACGGTAGAACCTCAATGACCGTTGAGGTCAACAGGTCACGGATTGATGGTCGGCGCACCGATCTGACGGCCCCAGACGTACTCGGTGAAGATCGGCGAGCCCAGTTCGACGTGGTTGTACGGAGCGATCGACAACCCAGTGTCCATCACCAGATACGGTGCGGGCCAGAGCTCGCGGGTGATCTTCTGCCAGCAGCCCGGCCGCCCGCCCGGGCCGCCGCGAGCATTCACCCGGGGCAGATTGTCTGGATAGATATAGGGATTTCCCACCCCACCGAGGCCGAAGATGGTTCCGGCCGAGGCCAGCGAATAGCCGTTGTCGCCGCCGAAAACCTCGGCCATCAGCGGCGCGGCCTCGTGATAGTTGCGGATGGTGCAGAACAGCTGCGGACTGTAGTAGTCGAACAGTTTCGCGGTGGGGATCAGGTCCTGCGCGCCACGCACCAGGTACGGGCCGCCGCGCTCCATCACATCGGCCCCGGTGCCACCGACCCCGATCGCCGCCATCAGCGCCGCATCGACCGCATCCCGTTCGGCATGGACGGTGGCCGCGGTAGTGGCGGCCGCGGCCAGCCCGTCGAACAGGTCCTCGCCGGCGTCCGCGTAGATATCGGCCAGCGCGGTCAGCGCGCGCACGTCATGGCGGAACGCGGGCATACGTTCGTTGAATGCCGCCAGGATCGTGTTGCCGTCCGAGAGCGAGCGCCCGAACCGCGCGCCCATGCCATCGATTGCCTGCGCCGCCGCGGTCAGCGTCTGGTTCAGCAGCACCGGGTCGACCTGTTCGGCGATGGCCAGCACCGTCTCGAACAGCGAATTGAACTCGGTGCTGACCCATGTCGCGGTGATCACGTCGCCGGGTTCGATCCGTTGGGCGACAGGGATTGCCGGTGAACTCAGCGCCACGTACTTGTTACCGAACACGGTGGTGGCCTTGATCTCGGCGGCCACATTGCCCGGCAACAGGGCCAGATATCTGGGGTCGACCTGCAGTGTCAGCCGGGCCTGACCGTCATCGGTGCCGGCGATCCGACTGACCCGGCCGATCTCGACACCGTTGAGGGTGACCTTCGAGCCCGGGTCCACCACCAGCCCGGCCCGCGGTGACAGCAGCGTCAGGTCGACGCGGGACCGGAACTCGCCGCGGAACTGCTGGTGGATCAGGATGCCGACGATCGTCAGCAGCACCAGGGCGATCACGCCCAGCGCCCGGTACGGCGGTGCCGACCGATCGACGAGGGCCACTTTGCGACACTAATCCGATGGTGGCCCGCCGCACGGCAGATCCGGCAGAGACGCGCACAGCGGTGCTCGCGGTCGCCGAGTGGTTACGTGACGAGACCGCCCCTTCACCGGCCCGCGCGGACCTGGCGAATGCGGTACGGCTGACCGCACGGACCCTGGCCGCGCTGGCGCCCGGCGCCAGTGTCGAGGTACGCGTACCCCCGTTCGTCGCCGTGCAGTGCATCGCCGGGCCCCGACACACCCGCGGCACTCCACCCAATGTCGTCGAGACCGATCCGCGTACCTGGCTGTTGCTGGCCACCGGTCTGACCGGGCTGGACACCCCGGCATTGCAGCTGTCCGGATCGCGGGCCGCGGAGATCGGGCAGTGGCTGCCGCTGGTCACCCTCGACGACTGACGGGAATGTCGCGACACGCCCGCATCGTTGCCAGATGTGACGAAATCCGGCGTCCGATTGAGTTATTGGGGCCGGATGACCGTAGACTGGGCCACGTCACCCACAGCCCCCAGGGAGCAGCCATCGTGACCTTCGAGACGGACGAAAACGATCCGAAAGAAGAATGCGGCGTATTCGGCGTCTGGGCTCCCGGCGAGGATGTGGCCAAGCTCACGTACTACGGCCTTTATGCGTTGCAACACCGTGGGCAGGAAGCCGCCGGCATCGCGGTGGCCGACGGCTCCCAGGTGTTGGTCTTCAAGGACCTCGGTCTGGTCAGTCAGGTCTTCGACGAGCAGACGCTGGCCGCCATGCACGGTCACGTCGCCGTCGGGCACTGCCGGTACTCGACCACCGGCTCGACCACGTGGGAGAACGCGCAGCCGGTCTTCCGCAACACCGCGGCAGGCACCGGAGTGGCACTGGGACACAACGGCAACCTGGTCAACACCGCCGAGCTCGCCGGCCGGGCCCGTGAAGCCGGCCTGATCGAGACCCGTGGCGCCCCGGCCGCCACCACCGACTCCGACATCCTGGGTGCACTACTGGCACACGGTGCCGCCGATGCGACCCTGGAACAGGCCGCCCTGGAGTTGCTGCCCACCGTGCGCGGCGCCTTCTGCCTGACCTTCATGGACGAGAACACCCTCTACGCCGCGCGTGATCCGCACGGGGTGCGCCCGCTGTCGCTGGGCCGTCTGGACCGCGGGTGGGTCGTCGCCTCCGAGACCGCCGCGCTCGACATCGTCGGCGCCTCGTTCGTCCGCGATATCGAACCCGGCGAGCTGCTGGCCATCGACGCCGACGGCGTGCGCTCCACCCGCTTCGCCAACCCGACCCCCAAGGGTTGTGTCTTCGAGTACGTCTACCTGGCCCGCCCGGACAGCGTCATCGGCGGCCGCTCCGTCCATGCCACCCGCGTGGACATCGGTCGCAGGTTGGCCGCGGAGAACCCGGTCGAGGCCGATCTGGTCATCGGTGTTCCCGAGTCCGGGATTCCGGCCGCGGTCGGTTACGCGCAGGGCTCCGGCATCCCCTACGGCCAGGGCCTGATGAAGAACGCCTACGTCGGGCGCACCTTCATCCAGCCGTCGCAGACCATCCGCCAGCTGGGCATCCGGCTCAAGCTCAACCCGCTCAAAGAGGTCATCCGCGGTAAGCGGCTGATCGTCGTGGACGACTCGATCGTGCGTGGCAACACCCAGCGCGCGCTGATCCGGATGCTGCGTGAGGCCGGTGCGGTCGAGGTGCACGTACGCATTGCGTCCCCGCCGGTGAAGTGGCCGTGCTTCTACGGCATCGACTTCGCCACCCCGGCCGAGCTGATCGCCAACTCCGCGAGCAACAGCGCCGACGAGTCGGAGATGCTCGAAGGTGTACGGCGTGCGATCGGCGCCGACAGCCTGGGTTACATCAGCCACCATGGCATGGTCGCGGCGACCGAGCAGCCCGCCTCCCGCCTGTGCGCGGCCTGTTTCGACGGTGACTACCCGATCGAACTGCCCGGGGAGTCTGCCCTCGGCAAGAACGTCATCGAGCACATGCTGGCCAACGCGGCCAAGAGCGGAATGCCGCTGACCGCCGAGAACGACAACGCCTCGGCGCTGCGCAGGCCCTGACGGCGGTCGCCGGACCGCAGGATGCGGCCCCCCGGCCCCGAGCGGGTAGATTTGTGCCCGATGAGCACGCGTCTATGGGCGGGCCGCTGACATGGGTCAGGGCAACGCCGAACAACAGGGCATCTCGTATGCAACGGCCGGTGTGGACATCGAGGCGGGGGACCGCGCCGTCGAGCTGTTCAAACCACTGGCCAAAAAGGCCACCCGACCCGAGGTCCGTGGCGGCCTGGGCGGCTTCGCCGGGCTGTTCGCCCTGCGTAGTGGTTACCGTGAGCCGCTGCTGGCCTCGTCGACCGACGGGGTGGGCACCAAACTGGCCATCGCCCAGGCGATGGACAAGCACGACACCGTCGGTCTGGACCTGGTCGCCATGGTTGTCGACGATCTGGTCGTCTGCGGTGCCGAACCGCTGTTCCTGCAGGACTACATCGCGGTCGGCCGGACGGTCCCCGAGCGGGTCGCCGCGATCGTCGCCGGTATTGCCGACGGCTGTGTGCTGGCCGGTTGCGCGCTGCTGGGTGGCGAGACCGCCGAGCACCCGGGGCTGATGGAGCCCGACCACTACGACATCTCGGCGACCGGTGTGGGCGTCGTGGAGGCCGATGACGTGCTCGGCCCCGAGCGGGTCAAGCCCGGTGATGTGATCATCGCGATGGCCTCGACCGGTCTGCACTCCAACGGTTACTCACTGGCCCGCAAGGTGCTGCTGGAGATCGACCGGATGGACCTGTCCGGGCACGTCGAGGAGTTCGGCCGCACCCTCGGTGAGGAACTGCTGGAGCCGACCTACATCTACGCCAAGGACTGCCTGGCGCTGGCCGCCGAGACGCAGGTGCGCACGTTCTGCCACATCACCGGCGGCGGTTTTGCCGGCAACCTGGAACGCATCATCCCACCCGGCCTGGTGGCCGAACTGGATCGCGGTACCTGGACCCCGGCACCCGTCTTCGGCATGATCGCCCAGCGCGGCCGCATCGAGCGCGCCGAGATGGAGAGGACCTTCAACATGGGTGTCGGCATGGTCGCCATCGTCGCGCCGGAGGACACCGACCGCGCGCTGGCGATTCTGACCGCACGTCACCTGGCCTGCTGGACGGTCGGGACCGTCACAAAGGGTGCCAAGGATGGGGTACGAGCTCAGCTCGTGGGGCGGCACCCGCGGTTCTGATCGGAACGGCCGCGGGCGCCGGCGCGCTCAGCGCCGCCAGTCGTCCTCGTCGGCGTAGCGGTCGGCGGGGCCGCCGAAATCATCGGCGCCGCCGTTGAAATCGTCGGCACCTCCAGTGCTGTCACCGTTGGACAGCTCACGCTGTAGCCGATCGAAATCGGTCTGCGGTGAGCTGTATTTCAGGTCACGAGCAACCTTGGTCTGCTTTGCCTTAGCCCGGCCGCGGCCCATAGGGGACCCCCTCGCGCAATAACGGAGCGGCCCAACGTGCAGGCGGCTCCGATCTGTGTGTCTTTATTGTCCTGCCATCACTTTACCGTGCCGTGGCGCGCAGCGCTGGTAGGCCCTGCACTGGGTCGGTCTCAGCGGTGTTCTAACGACTGCTGCGCAGCCGTTCGACCGCCAACCGGCCCGCCCCGACGTGGTCGGTGCCCGGCACCGAGTCTGCATCGATGACCGCGGCCACCGCGACCTCACCGCCGGTCTGCAGCGGGGTGTCGGCGGGCAGGCCCCGCTTCACCAGCGCCAACGCAATCGGACCATCGTCGACATGCTCGACCACGGTGCCCAACCGGCCGACGGCACGCCCACCGGCCAGCAGCGGATCGCCGGTGACCGGCCGCTCGGTCGACCCGTCGAGTTGGACCAACACCAGCATGCGCGGTGGTTTGCCCAGGTTGTGGACCCGCGCGACGGTCTCCTGGCCGCGGTAGCAGCCCTTCTCCAGGTGCACCGCGCCCTGGCCAGGCCCGCCGATCCAGCCGACCTCGTGCGGAATCGTCCGTTCCTCGGTGTCGACACCCAGCCGCGGCCGCAGCGCCGCCACCCGATGCGCCTCGTACGCCCACACCCCGGCCGGTGACACGCCGACCGCGTTGAGTCGGCTCACCCAGTCGTCCTTGGTCGCATCGGGTACCACCAGGTCGAACTCGCCGGCGTAGACCGAGCGAAGGAACCCCCCGTCAGGCAACGGGACCGCTGTCCACGGCGCGACGGGCAGCACGAGGCCCAGGTCGGCCAGCGCCTGCGGCACCGCCGGGCCCAGCAGGGACAGCACCGCCAGATCGGCCGGCTCGACGACGACGTCGGCCCAGAACACCATCTTGCGGAGGAAGGCCAGCAGCGGTTCGCCGCGCCAGGGTTCGGTGTCGATGACGGTGACCCCGTCGAGTTGGGTCTGGATCCAGTGATCTTCCACACGACCCTGCCCGTCGAGGCTCAGATTCTCCGCGACGGCCCCGTCAGGCAGATCGCTGACGTACTGGCTGGAGATGGTGTGCAACCAGCTGCGGCGCTCACCGCCGGTCAGTTGCAGCACCGCCCGATGCGAGCGGTCGACCACCACTGCCGCCGACGCTGCGGCGCGTTGCTCGCCGAGTGGGTCGCCGTGGTGCCAGACGGCACCGGCATCGGGTCCGGTCTTGGGGACGGGGACGGCAGACATATGCCCATGGTACGGCGGCTACGCTGCACCGGATGGGGCCCAGATCCGCCGACGTGGTGGTGACTCTCGACGGTGTGCCGCGGACGCCCACCGACCCGCTGGTGCGGGCTGGGGACCCGATGTTGACCCGCGGCGCCGGGGTCTTCGAGACGATGCTGGTGCGGGCGGGCAGGCCCTGTCTGCTCGACGCCCACCTGGCCCGGTTGGCCGGTTCAGCCGCCATTGCGGGTCTTGCCGAACCGGACCTGAACCGCTGGCGCGCCGCGGTGCAGATCGCGCTCACGCGGTGGCCGCACCCGGCCGATGCGGTGCTGCGACTGGTGCACGGACCCGAGACGTCGTTCGTGTCGATCGCCGCGGTACCGGACCGGGCGCTGGCGGCGCGGCGCGACGGGGTCGCCGCCGTCACCCTGGACCCCGGGGTCCGCGGTGAGATCGCCGGCGCCAAATCGCTGTCCTATGCCGTGAACTCGGCGGCCCTACGCGAGGCGCACCGGCACGGGGCCGGCGATGCCGTCTACGTGGACCGCCACGGCGGTGTGCTGGAGGGGCCGCGGTCCTCGGTGCTGATCGCTGTGGGCGAAATGCTGCTGAGCCCACCGCCGACGCTGCCGATCCTCGCGGGCACCACCGTCGCGGCGTTGTTCGATACGGCCGACAATTGTGTCTACCGTCCGCTGACAACGGCTGATCTGATTGCCGCGCAAGGTGTTTGGTTGCTCTCGGCGGTGACGCTCGCGGCTCGGGTGCACACCCTGGACGGTGTCGTGCTGGCACCCGCGCCGCGTGCCGACGAGGTGGCGCATCTGGTGAACCTTGCGATCGCTCGCTAATTCGGTTGTCGGCCCGCGGGTTCGGGAGTACGGTCGGCCGTACACAGGGAAGGAGGTGGTCCGACAAATTGATTGGCATACGGACAAGTGAGGTGGCTGCTAGCTAGCAGCACCAGGAGTGTGACGGAGCTTCTTGGCTCTTCGCACACGCGCATCGCGCAACCTGCGAGCGCTGGCGAATACCGAGTAGCCACCCGGCCCCCGAGCCGTTGGTTGGTCCAACCGACAACACAAGGCTCGGGGGTTGTCCTGTTTTCAGGGCTGGTCGGTAGGGGGCGTCGGCGCGAGCGACGCGCACGCCTGCTGGGCCTGATCCCAGACGTCCTGGTCGATCCCCGGGGGCGCCGGTGGGGTCATACCCTCGGCGGGCCGCGGCGGGGCACCCTCAGGCGGTGCCATACCTGCCGGCCCATCGCCCGGCGGCGGCCCGCCGGGGTGGCCGCCCTCGGGTGGCGCGGGGATGTTGTGTTCGGTCAGACAGGCGGCGAAACCGTCGCCGCCGTCGGGAGCGGCCGACACGGTCGTCGCGCCCGAGCAGGCGACCAGACCGGTGGTCAGGGCCGCCGCGGCGAGACCGAGAGATGCAAGACGAATCGAAGAGCAGGTCATGCCGGTGACGTTAGGAAGCGGTGCTGGGCCGGCCGTAGCAGCGGCCTGTGTGCGTGCTTTGAATCAGCCGATGAAACGGCTCAGCCGCGCCGACAGATGGGGGACCAGGCCGCCATCGGCGTCCACCCGCTCCTCGACATAGGCCAGATCGCCGCCCTCGACGATGCCGTACAGCCGTTTGGCGCCGCCGACCAGCAGACCGGACTTGCTGCGCGCCAGCGCATCGGTGGCCAGCTCCCAGGAGGCCTGGTTGAGCGGGCTGCCGTAGAACAGCTCGACGAAACCGGAGGCGTGCGCCAGCAGCAGTTCGATGGCCTGGGTCTCGTCCGGGTCGGCGGGATCGTGGGCGAACCGCCAGTAACCGGTCTCGCGCAGTGAGGGGCCCAGATAGTCGCCGGCCTCGGACAGCCGCCAGGATCGGGAATCCCAGTTCAGGTAGTCGCCGCCGTCGTGCGAGACGATGATCTGCTGACCGAAGTGATAGTCGCCGTCGCTGTCGCGGCCCTCGCCCTCGCCACGCCAGACCCCGACCAACGGCAGCAGCGCGAGCAGCACCGGATTGAGATCGGCACCTTCGCGCAGGTTGGCGGTATCCGCGGGAAACGGCAGGTCGTCGAACGCGGGGATGTTGCGGGCCGCGGTGATCTTGGCCCGTTCGGCGGCCGCAGCCACCGCCCGGTCACCCGAGCCGGGGATTGCCGCCTCGCCTTCCGGAGACGTTGGGCCGCTCACCCCTCGTCGGTGACGAGCCGGTAGACCGCGTACAGCGCGAACCAGGTGATGACGACCACGGCCGCCACAAGCAGGAATTCGAAGAACAGCACCACGATGGTGATCCTAACCGCCAGGGGTCACCGCGCTCGAGTCGAGGCCCGAGCGCGGTGACCAAGAAGGCTATTAAGCGACCTTGACGTCGATCTCGTGGATGCCGGCACCGGTCGGGGCGATGCTGGCATCGCCGTTGCCCACGGGGGACAGGGCTCGCAGCGTCCAGTTGCCCGGAGCGGCGAAGAACCGGAAGTCACCGGTGGCCGATGCGACGACCTCGGCGGTGAACTCGTCCGAGCCGTCCAGCAGTCGCACGAAGGCGCCGCCGACGGTCTGCCCGGACCCGTCCACCACACGACCGGTGATGACCGTTTCCTTCTCCAGGTCGACGCCGGCCGGCAACGTCAGTCCTTGTTTCGGTGCAGAGCACATAATCTAACTTCCCAACTCGATCGGGGCTCCCACCAGGGAACCGTATTCCGTCCAACTACCGTCGTAGTTCTTGACGTTCTCGTGACCCAGCAACTCCTGCAGCACAAACCAGGTGTGCGAGGAACGCTCACCGATGCGGCAGTAGGCGATGGTCAGCTTGTTGCCGTCCAGCCCGGCCTCGGCGTACAGCTTGGCCAGATCCTCGTCGGACTTGAAGGTGCCGTCCTCGTTGGCTGCCTTGCTCCACGGCACGCTGATGGCGGTCGGGATGTGGCCGGCGCGCTGGCTCTGCTCCTGCGGCAGGTGAGCCGGCGCCAGGATCTTGCCGGAGAACTCGTCGGGGCTGCGCACGTCGACCAGGTTCTTCTCACCGATCGCGGCGATCACCTCGTCGCGGAAGGCACGGATGTCGTTGTTGGGGGCCTTGGCGGTGTAGCTGGTGGCCGCCCGGTCGGGCACCTCGGTCACCAGGGGGCGCCCGTCGAGCTCCCACTTCTTGCGGCCGCCGTCGAGCAGCTTCACGTCCTCGTGACCGTACAGCTTGAAGTACCAGTAGGCGTACGCGGCGAACCAGTTGTTGTTGCCGCCGTACAGGATCACGGTGTCGTCGTTGGCGATGCCCTTGTCGGACAACAGCTTCGAGAACTGCTGCTGGTCGACGAAGTCGCGCTTGACCTGATCCTGCAGTTCGGTCTTCCAGTCCAGACGGATGGCGCCGGCGATGTGCCCGCCCTCGTAGGCGGAGGTGTCCTCGTCGACCTCGACGAAGACGGTCTTCGGCGCGTCGAGATTGCTCTCGGCCCAGTCGGTGGAGACCAGGACGTCGGAGCGTGCCATGGAGTGGTTCCTTTCGGTTGTTTATGCGTGGTCGTTGGTGGGGCGGGTCAGACGGGAACGCGGCGGAACCGCGCGACGAGCGGGTAGATCTGGCAGCCCAGGCAGATGCCGAAGGCTGCATTGAGAAACGCGGCGAACAGAGCGAACCCGGTGGCCACCACACCAACCAGCGGAGCCCCCAGGACGAACCCGGCAGTACCGACCAGTCCGAACACGAAGCCGACCAGCTGGGCGAATTTCAGCGGCGGGACGGGTTCACGCTCGGTGACCGGGCCCAGGCGCGGCGCGATGAGCGCAGCGAACACCTTGCCGTAGGGGTGGTTGCGTGGTCCCGCCGCGGCGCCGATGGCGAACACGAGGGTCTGCAGACCGAGGAGCACCGCGGCGACGATCGGGCTGACGCCGGACACCAGCAGGGTGATGATGAGGACCGCGGTGGTGATCCAGGCGACGAACCGCGGACCGCGGACGTCGACCTGGTCCGGATGGGTGGTCGGCATGTGAGTGCTCCTGTTGCTTGGCTGGGCTGGACTGGCAGGCCACGAGGGCGCCTGGCGTGAGCGGCGCACCAAGAAGGAGATGCGGCTACTCAGCAGCTACAACAACAGCAACAACCCGCGGTGCGGCACAGATCAACTGCGCGGCGCTTGGTGAGCAGCAGCTCAAGACGGGCGGTCACGACGGACACAATACCCGTTGGCACCGTCCTCAGGCCAATAGAGGCTCCAGCGCCGAGCGCAGGTCAGCGGCCTTGGGAACCCCGGTGGTCCGGTACCGGGGATGGCCGCCGGTGTCGAAGATGATGGTGGTCGGCAGCGAGAGCACCGAAAGTCGCCGCGCCGCCTCGGGATTCTCGTCCATGTCGATCTCCACATGGGCCACCGTCGGGAGTTCGGCGCAGACCTGGTCGACCACCCGGCGCACCGCCGTACACGGCCCACACCAGGTGGCGGTGAAATGCAGGATGGTCGGAGCCTCGGTGGACAGTCCCAGCCCGCCGGTGTCGATATCGGCGGCCTCGTCGGCGGTCCGCAGCATGCCCGATCGCCGAGTGATCAGCGTGCCGACGATATAGCCGAGGCCCAGCACGGCGATCACCACGACGATCACGATCGTCATAGAAGTGCTCATGATTGTCTGAACCCGTCGAGTCGCAGCGTTAGTCCGTCGGCGATGCCCTCGACGATGAGGTCCGATCCGCGGGCGCCGGCGTTGGTGGGTCGCAGACCGAACGGCAGTTTCTGCCCCGGGATGCGAGCGGTGAAACTTTCGAGCACCGCGGCGACCTTGTCCTCGGGTACCGGCTCGTCGGCCGTGCCCGGACCCGTCAGGACTCCGGTCGCGGTGAGCACCAGGGTGGTCTCATCGGGGTCGGCCAGCGTCAGATCGACCGCGACCGAGACACGCTTGTCGAAATCCGCGGCGGTCGGGGTGCCGGTGAAAACCAGATCCTCGCCACTGGAGATGCCGGACTCGGTCACCCCGTTCAGCCCGTCCTCGGTCTCCCGGGTGGGCGCCTCGACCAACAGGTCGGTCATCCCGATGAAACGTCCGACGTGGGTGGAGTCCACGATGATGCGGCCCTCGGCCTTGCCGACGGGCAGGGTGGCATCGGGCCCGATCAGCCAGGTCGACTCGGCCAGGTCGATGTCGTGCAGCGTCGCTTCGAGAGCGACCTTGCCGACCACCGGATGCTCGACGCCGGCGGCGCGGATCTCCAACTCGTTGTAGTGGTGGGCCCGGGCCTGGGTGATGAACGGGAAGCCCAGGATGCTGGCCCACGGGTCGAAGTTCAGGTCATTGGCGGTGCGCACGCTGCGGGCCAGGCGGTATTCGGCGTAGATGGCGGCCCCGAAATCGGTACCCACGGCGCCGACGACCACTGCGACGATGGTCGACACGGCACCGATCAGCAGCTTGCGCACCCGCTCATTCTGGCGTACCGATCAGGCCCGGAACCGCCGCCCACCGGTTCAGGTCTGCTAATCGCCAGGTGGCACGGTATTGTTGGCCAATCGTCGGTCGTAACGGCCACGTGTCCGGCATGAATCTGGAAGATGACCTCCGACACCGATGTCCCGGGGACGATCCAGGGCGCAGGAGGAACTTTTGGAACTGTTACTTCTGACAGTCGATCCACATCCTGACACCGTGCTGCCGTCATTGTCCCTGCTGGCGCACAACGTTCGCACCGCACCCACCGAGGTGTCCTCGCTGCTGGAGGCAGGTACCGCCGACGTCGCCATCGTCGACGCGCGCACCGATCTGGCGGCCGCGCGCGGTCTGTGCCGACTGCTCGGAACGACAGGCACATCCATCCCCGTCGTCGCCGTCGTCAACGAGGGCGGACTGGTCGCGGTCAATGTGGAGTGGGGGCTGGACGAGATCCTGCTGCCCGGCACCGGCCCGGCCGAGATCGACGCCCGGCTGCGCCTGCTGATCGGTCGCCGCGGCGGCGTCGCCGACCAGGAGAGTGTCGGCAAGGTGACGCTCGGCGAGCTCGTCATCGACGAGGGCACCTACACCGCGCGACTGCGCGGTCGCCCGCTGGACCTCACCTACAAGGAATTCGAGCTGCTCAAGTACCTGGCCCAGCACGCCGGCCGGGTGTTCACCCGTGCCCAGCTGCTCCAGGAGGTGTGGGGGTACGACTTCTTCGGTGGCACCCGCACCGTCGACGTCCACGTGCGACGGCTGCGCGCCAAGCTGGGCCCCGAGTACGAGGCGCTGATCGGGACCGTCCGCAATGTCGGGTACAAGGCGGTGCGCCCGGCCCGTGGTCGTGGGCCGGCCCCGGCTCCCGAGGACGACCTGGACGAGGATTTCGAGGGTGATCTCGACGGCGACCTCGGTGAGCCCGAATTCGGTTCTGCCGCAGAGTCACTCGGCCCGCTGCGCGGCCAGTGATCGAATGGCGCCGTGGGCTGTCGGCTGACGACCGGTCCCGGATCATCGAGCTGGTCGAGGCGGCCACCGTCGCCGACGGGGTGGCCCCGGTAGGGGATCAGGTGCTACGTGAGCTGGGCCGCGATGACACCCGCCACCTGCTGGCCGTCCATGACGACGCGGTGGTCGGCTATCTGAACCTTGCCCCCGAGATGGCCGAGGCCGTGGTCCATCCGGATGCCCGCCGCCGCGGAATCGGTGCAGAGTTGATCCGCACCGGACTGGCCGCGGGCACGGCGCAGACCCGGATCTGGGCGCACGGCGACCTGCCTGCCGCCCGCGCCACCGCGGCCACCCTGGGCCTGCACCCGGTGCGCGAACTGCTGCAGATGCGTCGGAGCCTGGCCGATCTGCCCGACTTCTCGGCCCGCCATGACATCCGCACCTATGCCGGGACCTCGGATGATGTTGAGTTGCTGCGCGTCAATAACGCCGCCTTCTCCTGGCATCCCGAGCAGGGCGGCTGGACCGAGGACGATATCGCCGAGCGTCGCGGCGAGTCATGGTTCGACCCCGAGGGACTGTTTCTCGCCTTCGAAGGTCCCAGCTTGTTGGGCTTCCATTGGACCAAGATTCACAACCCGGCCCTCGGTGAGGTGTACGTGGTCGGTGTCGACCCGGCGGCTCAGGGTCGCGGGCTCGGCGCCGAGCTGACTTTGCTGGGGCTGCACCATCTGGCCCGTCGGCTGGGGCTTGAGGCCGATGTCACACTGTATGTCGAGGGCAACAACACCGCGGCGGTGAAAACCTATCGTCGCCTCGGGTTTGACGTATTCAGCGCCGATATGGCGTACGCATCTGTTGCTGTGAACTAGCTGTACCTGTTCACCCCTCGTTCACTTTCCGTCCCCGGGCCGTCCATCGCGGCCGCATACGTTGCCACGGAGTCTGAAGCCGTCAATTTATGAAAGTGGGATTCGTGAAGCTCAATATCGGCATGGCACTGTCGGCGACCGCAATCGCCGCCCTCACGCTGACCGCTTGCGGTAGCGACAACAACACCGGTGCGAGCGGCACCAGTGGATCCGCCACCGGCGGTTCGTCCACGCCGGCCGAGTGCGGTGGCAAGAGCTCCGTCACCGCTGAGGGCGCCACCTCGCAGCAGAACGCCATCGCCCTGTTCAACCAGGTGTGGGGCCAGGCCTGCCCGGGCAAGAACCTTTCCTACAACCCGACCGGTTCCGGTGCGGGCCGCGAGCAGTTCGTCGCGGGCAACGTCGACTTCGCCGGCTCTGACTCGGCCATCAAAGAAGACCAAGCAGAGCAGGCCGCGCAACGTTGCGGTGGCAACCCGGCATGGAACCTGCCGCTGGTCTTCGGCCCGGTCGCGATGGCCTACAACGTCGAGGGTGTCGAGGGCCTGGTGCTCAACGCGGACACCATCGCCAAGATCTTCCAGGGCCAGATCGCCAAGTGGAACGATCCCGCCATCGCCGCGCTGAACGAGGGCAAGACCCTGCCCGACGCCGATATCACCCCGATCTTCCGCTCGGATTCCTCGGGCACCACCGACAACTTCCAGAAGTATCTGGAGGCCGCCTCGGCCGGCGCCTGGACCAAGGGCGACGGCTCGGAGTTCCAGGGCGGCGCCGGTGAGGGTGCGCAGAAGTCCGCCGGTGTCGTGCAGGCCGTGCAGGCCACCCCGGGTGCCATCGGCTACGTCGAGAAGGGCTTCGCCGACCAGGCGGGTGTGCCCTACGCCCTGATCGACAACGGCAGCGGCCCGGTCGAGCTGACCAACGAGTCCGCCGGTAAGGCCATCGACGCCGTCAAGTTCGCCGCCGAGGGTAATGACCTGGCGCTGGATCTCGACTCGCTGTACGGCACCCAGGAGCCCGGCGCCTACCCGCTGGTACTGGCCACCTACAACATCGTGTGCTCGGACGGCTACGACGCCGAGACCGCCGCCGCGGTGCGTTCGTTCATGACGGTGGCCGCCAACGACGGTCAGGCCGGTCTGCCGGACGCCGGCTACGTGCCGCTGCCCGACCAGTTCAAGGAGCGTCTGCTGACCTCCATCGAGGCCATCGGCCCGGCTGCCTAGTCCCACTGGCACAAGGTCGAATTCGAGGCGAGGATGGGTGCCTGACCGAATGACGTACAAAGGTATCGACAAGGGTTCAGACGGGAACTCAGTGACTATTCCGAATCCAGCCGACTCGGGGTCGGGTGAGGCGTTGGCCGCACCCTTCCCCGAGCCCACCCCGATCTCGACGAATCCGTCGAAGAACGCCAAGGTGCGGCCCGGTGACCGCATCTTCGGTGGGCTCGCCAAGGGATCCGGCATCCTGGTCATCGCCATCATCGCGGCGATCGGCATCTTCCTGCTGTGGCGTGCGATCCCGGCGCTGCAGCGCAACGAGGAGAACTTCTTCCTCTTCGGCGGCAACTGGATCACCACCGACACCTCGGCGATGCACTTCGGCATCCTGGACCTGCTCCAGGTGACGGTGTTCGTGTCGGTCTTTGCCCTGGTGCTCGCGATGCCGATCGCCCTGGGCATCGCGATCTACCTGACCAACTACGCGCACAAGCGGGTCAAGGGCCCACTGGCCTATATGGTCGATCTGCTGGCCGCCGTGCCGTCGATCATCTACGGCGTGTGGGGCCTGTACGTGCTGGCGCCGGTGCTGCGCCCGTTCGCGACGTGGCTCAACGAGAACATGAGCTGGCTGTTCCTGTTCTCCACCGGTAACGCCTCGGTGGCCGGCGGCGGCACCATCTTCACCGCGGGCATCGTGCTCGCGGTGATGATCCTGCCGATCATCACCGCCGTCACCCGCGAGGTCTTCGTCCAGACCCCGCGCGGGCAGATCGAGGCGGCGCTGGCGCTCGGTGCCACCCGCTGGGAGGTCGTGCGGACCACGGTGCTGCCGTTCGGTATGTCCGGCTACATCTCCGGCGCCATGCTGGGCCTGGGCCGCGCCCTCGGTGAGACCATCGCGCTGCTGATCATCCTGCGCGGCACCCAGACCGCGTTCGGCTGGTCGCTGTTCGACGCCGGCTTTACCTTCGCAAGCAAGATCGCCTCGGCGGCTTCGGAATTCAACGACCAGTACAAGGCGGGTGCGTACATCGCCGCCGGCCTGGTGCTGTTCATCCTCACGTTCGTGGTGAACTCGCTGGCCCGCGCCGCGGTTTCCGGAAAGGACAGGTCCGCATCGTGACCGCATCGTTGGAGAAGCCGGTCAAGGCGCCCACCTTCCAGGGGGTCAGCGGCCGACGGAAGTTCACCGACAACCTGGCCACCGTGCTGGTCACCGCCTCGGTGGTCATCGCGATCGTCCCGCTGATCTGGGTGCTGTGGACCGTGGTGTCCAAGGGCATCGGGGTGGTCACCTCGAGCACCTGGTGGATGAACTCGCAGGCCGGTATGACGGCCTTCCAAGCCGGTGGTGGTGCCTACCACGCAATCGTGGGATCGCTGGTGCAGGCGCTGATCTGCGCCATCATCTCCATCCCGATCGGCATCTTCGTCGCCATCTATCTGGTGGAGTACGGCGGCGGCACCCGACTGGGCAAGGTCACCACCTTCATGGTCGACATCCTCACCGGTGTGCCCTCGATCGTGGCGGCCCTGTTCATCTACGCGCTGTGGGTGGCCACCTTCGGCTTCCAGCGGTCCGGCTTCGCCGTGTCGCTGGCGCTGGTGCTGCTGATGATCCCGGTGATCGTGCGCTCCACCGAGGAGATGCTGCGCATCGTCCCGATGGACCTGCGCGAGGCGAGTTACGCACTGGGCGTGCCGAAGTGGAAGACCATCTCGGCGATCGTGGTGCCCACCGCGCTGTCGGGCATCGTCACCGGCATCCTGCTGTCGCTGGCCCGCGTGATGGGTGAGACGGCACCGCTGCTGATCCTGGTGGGCTACGCCCAAGCCATCAACTTCGACGTGTTCAGCGGCTTCATGGGCTCGCTGCCCGGCATGATGTTCGACCAGACATCGGCCGGTGCCGGTGCCAACCCGGTCCCCACCGACCGGCTCTGGGGCGCCGCGCTCACCCTGGTCGTGCTGATCGCACTGCTCAACGTCGGCGCGCGGTTCATCGCCAAATTCTTTGCCCCGAAAAAGGTCTAGCAGGTTTAGGAGACAACCATGGCCAAGCGACTTGATCTCAAAGACGTCAACATCTACTACGGCGCCTTCCACGCCGTGCAGAACGTCTCGCTGTCGGTGGAGCCGCGCAGCGTCACCGCGTTCATCGGCCCGTCGGGCTGTGGCAAGTCGACGGTGCTGCGCACCCTGAACCGTATGCACGAGGTCATCCCCGGTGCCTACGTCAAGGGCTCGGTGCTGCTCGACGGTGACGACATCTACGGCTCCGGTGTCGACCCGGTGGGTGTGCGCAAGACCATCGGCATGGTGTTCCAGCGCCCGAACCCGTTCCCCACCATGTCGATCCGCGACAATGTGGTGGCCGGCCTGAAGCTACAGGGTGTGCGCAGCAAGAAGACCCTCGACGAGGTGACCGAGCGTTCGCTCAAGGGCGCCAACCTGTGGAACGAGGTCAAGGACCGCCTCGACAAGCCCGGTGGTGGCCTGTCCGGTGGTCAGCAGCAGCGTCTGTGCATCGCCCGCGCCATCGCGGTGCAGCCCGACGTGCTGCTGATGGACGAGCCCTGCTCGGCCCTGGACCCGATCTCCACCCTGGCGATCGAGGATCTGATCTCGGAACTGAAGCAGGACTTCACCATCGTGATCGTGACGCACAACATGCAGCAGGCCGCTCGGGTCTCCGATCAGACGGCGTTCTTCAACCTCGAGGCCACCGGCAAGCCCGGCCAGCTCATCGAGATCGACGACACCGAGAAGATCTTCTCCAACCCGAACCAGAAGGCCACCGAGGACTACATCTCGGGCCGGTTCGGCTAGATCCACCTCTTTCGCTGCGCGGCATCGGCCACGGCCGGTGCCGCGCAGCGCTTTTGGCGTTGTATGCCCACCAGCGACCGTATAGGTACGCGACACGCAATGCCGAGTGTGCGGTTTCGGGTCGCTCGTGCCGGTGCCATACGACGAAGGCCGGTCCCTTTCGGGACCGGCCTTCGTATTGCGTAGCGGCTTACTGGGGTTCGGCCAGATTGTCTTCGGGCAGCTCACCGGTGGCGGTGAAGATGACCCGGCGGGAGATCTCCACGGCATGGTCGGCGAAGCGCTCGTAGAACCGGCTCAGCAGCGTGACATCGACTGCAGCGGTGACGCCGTGCTTCCAGTCCTTGTCCATCAGCACCGAGAACAGGTGCCGGTGCAGGTCGTCCATCGCGTCGTCCTCGTCGCGGATCTGGGCGGCCTTCTCGGGGTCCAGGGTGTCGAGCACCTCGCGGGCGCTGTTACTCAATTCGACTGCCACCCGGCCCATTTCGGCGAAGTAGCCGTTCACCTCCTCGGGCAGCGCATGCTGCGGGTGGCGGCGCCGGGCGATTTTGGCGACGTGCAGTGCCAGGGCGCCCATCCGGTCGATATCGGCGATGATCTGGATGCCGCTGACGATCGAGCGTAGATCGCCGGCCACCGGGCCCTGCAGGGCGAGCAGCATGAAGGCGGCTTCCTCGGCGCGCACCCGGATCTCGCTGAGCTGGTCCTGCTCGGAGATGACCTGCTCTGCGAGCGCAAGATCGGCCTGCAGCAGGGACTGGGTGGCCCGTTCCATGGCGACACCGGCCAGGCCGCACATTTCGCTGAGCTGAACGGTCAACGATGCCAGTTGTTCGTGGTACGCAGTACGCATAGGAATACCTTACGGTTGCTGAGCTTGAACGTCACGATGCCACAGGTGAACGAAAGGTGAATGCCCTTCGCGCTATCGGGACTGCTTTATTCGCAGGTGGTGTCGGCCGCGTTGGTGACGGTGAGGTCTTCCGGAAGCTCGGTGGTGGTGGCGCTGGAGGTACCCCGCACCAGTTGCACCGACAGCGGTGAACCACTGGGCGACGGCGGTGTGACAGAGCTGTAATCGGAGCCCAGCACCACCCGCACCACATCGCCCATGCCGGTGGTCTGCTCGACGGTGGCGTTGTGGAACGAGGAGGCGACGGTTGCTGCGGCCTGCTCGTTGCCCGGCGAGAAGAACACCGTGGTGGAGTCCAGCGGGCCGGGGTAGTCGTCGGGGGTGTCGACGTTGAAGCCGTGCTGCTGCAGCAGACCGGCGGCGCTGGCGGCCAGCCCGGACTCACCGGTCGAGTTGGATACCCGCACCGTCACCGCACCCGGGTCGGTGGCGACTGCATCCAGCGTCTCGCCGCCGTCGGTATCGGTGGGTGTGCTTGTACCACCGTGGGATTCGGGCGCCGCCGGAACCGGGGTGTTGTCGGCGTTGCGTTCCTCGGGCAGCGGATCGTCATTGATGATTGCGGCGAACAGGGCGGCCATATCGTCGACCCGCGGCTGCTCGTTGCCCCAGTCGTCGGCGTAGCCGGTGGTGGGCACCGTGACGAAGGTGATGCGGCCGGCGTTGACACCCTGTACCGACTGGCCGAGGTCGACGAGGTCCTTGGTCTTGATGTTGTCGACGTAGCTGTCCTCGATGAACATGTTGACGACATTGTTGAGCTTGGAAAGGCTGAAGAACACCTCTTTGGAGATCATCGAACGCAGCAGCGAGGACAGGAACAGCTGCTGGCGCTTGATGCGGCCGTAGTCGCCGTTGAATTCCGTGGTGACCTGACGTGCCCGCACGTAGTTCAGCGCGGTGTGGCCGTCGACCATCTGGCGGCCCGGATTGGCCAGCACGGTGCCCAGCTCGTAATCCTCCAGCGGGGTGGTGCTGCACACCTCGACACCGCCGAGCGCGTCGACCATCTTGGAGAAGCCGGAGAAGTCGATGGCCATGAACCTGTTGACCGACAGCCCGGAGAGCTTCTGGATCACCTTTACCAGGCACTTCGGCCCGCCGACGGCGTAGGCGGAGTTCAGCTTGGTCTCGGTGTATGCCTCGTCCAGGCCGTACATCGGGGAGTTCTCGTCGGTGATCGGTCCGTAGACCCCGGTCTCGGGGTCCCACGGCTCGCATTTCATCGGCGTGATGGCGAGATCTCGCGGGAAGGACACGGCGACAACACGTTTACGGTCGGCCGGGATGTTGACCAGCATGATCGTGTCCGAGCGGGCGCCGGCGGCGTCGTCGGTGGTGCCCGCGCCGATCTCGGCGTTCGCGCCGATGCGGGTGTCGGTGCCGACGATCAGGAAGTTCTCGTCACCGAACTGCTTGTTCGGGTCGACGATGTCGCGCGAGTTGGGATCCAGCGCCGCCACCGTGTTGAGGCTGCGGTTCTTCATCGACTGCCACTGCCAGGCGCCGCCGGTCAACAACAGTGCGCAGACGGCGGCCAGCGCGGCGGCCACCCGGCCGGCAGTACGGGCGTTGCGGTGGGCACGCGCGTGGGGACGGGCGGTGTGTAGCGGGCGGCGAACGGCGGTCAGGTCGGGCAGTTCCGGCGCGTAGGCCGAGGGCACGTACATGACCTCGGTAGGCGGCTCGCCCGCGTCCCGGCGCGGCTCCGCCTCGAAGATGACGGCCTCGACCGGCGCGACGGGATCGGTGATCTCGGCGGCGGACTCCGGCGGTGCGTCGCTGGTCGGCGCCTCAGGCTCGGCGCGATGTCGCGAACCGCCGGTGATCTCCGGCTTGTCAGCGGCGAGCTTGGCGATCAGATCGGCGACGGTGACGCCGTCGGTGTGGTTTCCGGTCGCCGGCGGCGTACCGCGGCGTTCCCACGGCGCGGCGCCTGGTGCCGGGCGTTCCGATCGGGTAAGCCAGTCGTTGTCGCCGGAGGCAGGGTCGGGTCGACCAGGAGTGGCGTTGTCGCCGTCACTCATGTCCTAACCGGCCTTCGACTCGAGGGGAGCGTGCGCGCCGTTGCGCACGGATGTCGTCTGGGCTGCCCGAAAGTTGCGCTCAACCCTTGTAGCAGCCCCGGGCCCAGGTCCGCCACTTCGGAGCCCGGTCTACGTGGCCCCTCATCGTACTGAGACAACCTGAAAGTCGGCCAGCGCAGTGATGTGACGGGGCGATCTCGGGAATGTCTCGGCAGGTGCGAGGCAGTGTAGGTATCAGCCGCCGGAGTGCATGACGTCGGCGGCCTCGGGCACCGTGTCGTCATCGGGATCGTCGAGCCAGCCTTCGGGCAGCGATACCGATGCCGGGGAGCCCTGGCGCCCACGGGGGCCGCCGGCGACCTCGGGGAACGGCTCGTCCTGATCGAGCTGCGCAAGTAGTGCGTCCAGCTCCGAAAGTGTCTTGACCAGGGCCAATTCCCGGCGCAGGTCGGCACCGGCCGGGAAGCCGTGCAGATACCAGGCGACATGCTTGCGGATATCGCGCATGCCCTTGTCCTCGCCGAAGTGCGCGGCCAGCAGCTCGCCGTGGCGCCGCACGATATGGGTGACCTCACCCAGGGTGGGTGGGGTGGGAATCGGGTGCCCGTTGAACGCCGCCGACAGTTCGGCGAACAGCCACGGCCGGCCCAGACAGCCGCGGCCGATGACGACTCCGTCACATCCGGTCTGCGACATCATGGTCAGCGCGTCGCCGGCGTCGAAGATATCGCCATTGCCGAGCACCGGGATCGTCGTGACATGCGCCTTGAGTTCGGCGATGCGGTTCCAGTCGGCGGCGCCGGAGTAGCGCTGCGCGGCGGTACGGGCGTGCAACGCGACGGCCGCGGCGCCCTCGGACTCGGCGATCCGGCCCGCGTCGAGGTGGGTGGTGTGCGCGTCGTCGATGCCGACCCGGAATTTCGCGGTCACCGGGATCGAGGTGCCGGCCACCCCGCGTACGGCCGCGGCCACGATCTGACCGAACAGCCGCCGCTTGAACGGGATGGCCGCGCCGCCGCCACGCTTGGTCACCTTGGGGACCGGGCAGCCGAAGTTCATGTCGATGTGATCGGCCAGGCCCTCGTCGGCGATCATCTTGGCCGCGCGGTAGGTGGTCTCCGGGTCCACGGTGTAGAGCTGCAGCGAGCGCGGCGTCTCGTCGGGCGCGAAGGTCGTCATGTGCATGGTGACCGGGTGGCGTTCGACGAGTGCGCGGGCGGTCACCATCTCGCAGACGTACAGGCCGCTGATGGTGCCGGCGCGGGCCACCTCGAGTTCGCGGCACAGCGTGCGGAACGCGACGTTGGTGACACCGGCCATCGGGGCCAGCACCACCGGCGACCGCAACACGATCGGCCCGATCTGCAGGGCAGACCGGGCCGTCGTCGGATTGTCGAGCAGCGTCATCCTGCGGCGGAAGAGGTCACGAGCAGGTTCTTCATCGCCTTCTTCTCGGCGACCTTGCGCTCGCGCTCCAGTCGGCGTTCCTTGGCGATCTCGAACTTGTGGCAGGTGTCCTCGAGTTCCTCGACGTGCTTGGCGAGCTCGTCGCGCAGGTGTGCACCCTCGCCGGTGAAGTCCTCGCGCTCGAAGATTCGCCACTTCTTGAGCACCGGCATCACGATGTCGTCGAGGTGGATGCGCGGGTCGTACACACCGCCGGTGGCGATGACGACGGCCTTACGGCGGAAGTCCGGGATGGTGTAGCCGGGCATCTTGAAGTTCGTGAGGATCTTGTGCAGGGACTTCATCGCCTGGTTGGGGGCGATCTCCATGCCCGCCGCCGAGACGTCGCGGTAGAAGATCATGTGCAGGTTCTCGTCGGCCGAGATGCGGCCCAGCAGCTGATCGGCGACGGTGTCGTTGCAGGCCCGGCCGGTGTTGCGGTGCGAGACGCGGGTGGCCAGCTCCTGGAACGTCACGTAGATGACGGAATCGAACAGGCTCTGGGCGAACAGTTCGTCGCCGCCCTGCAGGTTCTGGCCGGGGGAGAAGCCGCGGGTGACCTGCTCGATGCGCAGTTCTTCGAGTTCGATGGGATCGATGGCGCGGGTGACCAGCAGGTAGTCACGCAGCGCGATGCCGTGCCGGTTCTCCTCGGCCGTCCATCGGTTCACCCAGAAACCCCACGGTCCGTCCATGCTGAAGTTCATGGCGATCTCGCGGTGGTACGAGGGCAGGTTGTCCTCGGTCAGCAGGTTGGTGATCATCGCGATGCGGGCGACCTCGGACAGCTTCGACTGCTCCGGATCCCACTCCTGGCCACCGAGCGCGTAGAAGTTCTTGCCGTCCGACCACGGGATGTAGTCGTGCGGGTTCCAGTCCTTGCGCATGGTCAGGTGCCGGTTGATCTGCTTCTCGACCACGGGCTCGAGCTCGTGCAGTAGCTGCAGATCGGTCAGATCCTGGGACATGAAGCCTCCGATTTATCTGTACCTGTTGGTTGCAGTCAATATATCTGTGTCTCGCGGTGACATTCAAGTTCCGTCACCGTGAGTCGTATAACGGTTACCCGTCTATTGGGATATCGATCGTGATCAGTGCGCGGCGGCGCGTGACAGCAACATGGCGCTGCAGTAGTCGACGAACTGCTCACGCGTCGCGGACAGTCGTCCGTCCAGGTAGGCGGTGAACAATGCGGTCAAGGCGCCGACGAGGCCGGTGGCCGTCATGGCCTGGATCGCCGGGTCGGTGATCTGGGTCAGCTTGCGCTGCAGCAGAGCGATGAAGTTCGGCATCCACTCGGCCCCGGATTTGACCAGGACCGGTTCGCTCTCGGGCGCCAGCAGCAGTACCCGGCCGCGGGTCGGGTCGTCGACCATCAGCGCCACGAACTGTTCGACGGCATCGCGCGGGGTCTGTGCGGACAGCAGTGTGGCCATCGCTGCGCCGCACACCTCGTCGTAGACGGCTCGCACGAATTCGTCACGGTCGGTGAAGCTCTCGTAGAAGTAACGCTCGGTCAGGCTCGCGGCGCGGCAGACCGCGCGCACCGTCAGCGCCGGTCCGGCGGCGGCGCCGAGCAAGCCGATGCCGGCGGCGACGAGTTCGGTGCGGCGCAACGCCTGGCGGTCCCGAAGGGGAACGCCGGACCATCGACCGTGTCGTTGACCGGACGGCACATCACTCCTAAGCTGCGTATGACAACGGGTGTAGTCAGAATTCTCCCTGACTCGAATGGGAAGGTCGCCAGTGACTCAAGATACGTCCGAGACGTGCCCGGTGACCAGCGACTCCACCCCTGAGATGGCCGCCGGCTGCCCCGTCGGCACCGGCTATGACGGCACCGCCATCCCGCTCGGACCCGACTCGCTGACCTGGCGGTACTTCGGCCAGTGGACCGGCCTGTTCCAGGGCACCTGGGCGGGCTCGATGCAGAACATGCACCCGCAGCTCGGCGCGGCGGTCGAGGAGCATTCGATCTTCTTCATCGAGCGCATCCCGCGGCTGCTGCGTTCCATCTACCCGATCGGCGGTGTCGTCTTCGACGGTAACCGCGCACCCAAGACCGGCGCCGAGGTCCGCGACTATCACATCGGTATCAAGGGTGTGGACAAGCAGGGCCGCCGGTACAGCGCGCTGAACCCCGACGTCTTCTACTGGGCGCACGCGACGTTCTTCAAATCCACGCTGCTGGCGGCCGAGAAGTTCGGCGGCGGCATCTCGCTGGCGGACAAACGACAGCTGTTCGACGAGCACGTGCAGTGGTATCGGATGTACGGCATGAGCATGCGGCCGGTACCGAAGTCCTGGGAGGACTTCGAGATCTACTGGGACCACATGTGTAGCAATGTCCTGGAGCGCAACTGGGCGGCGGTCACCGTGATGGACCTGTCGACCATGCCCAAACATCCCTCGCTGCAATGGGTTCCGACCCCGCTGTGGAATCTGAACCTGAAGGTTATGCAGCGGTTCCTGACGTTCATGACCGTCGCGCTGTACGACCAGTCGGTGCGCGACCTGATGGGCTACACCTGGACACCGCGCCAGCAATGGCTGCACGACCGGCTGTGCGGCGTCATCACTTTCGCGACCAAGGTGCTGCCCAAGAGGGTGTTGCAGCATCCGCGTAAGCGCTCCGCACTGGACCGGGCCTCGGGCCGGCTGCCCGTCGACTCACCGCTGGTGCAGACCCCGGCGCGCAATCTGCCGCCGGTGGAGTACCGGGGCAATCCGAACTTCTACTGCCCCGAAGCGGGCTAGTTATTCGTTGGGCCGCACCGACTGCAGAAAGCGGTCGGTGTCGGCCTGCGCGGCGTTGCCCAGCACTGTGGCCTGGATCAGCGTGTCGTCGCGGTAGAAGGTCAGCGCGGCCAGGGCCATCGTGGTGGCGCCGTCGGTCAGTGCGCGGCTGACCCGGCGGGCCTGCGCCCCCGCGACCTCGACGGTGCTGCGGGTTTCGTCGGTGACGGTGACGGGCGTCCCGGTACTCGCGCTCAGCGTCTCTGTGGCGCCCTCGATGATGCGGCCCGTGGCCTCGTCCAGGGCGATGTGTGCGGTGCCCTGCAGTGGGGTCTCGGCAGGGTGAAGGCCGCGTCGCCGGTCTACCTGCTTTCAGTCAGCTGTCCCCGCACGCCGAGCCGGCTGTACTCAGGTAGGGATCCGGGCCGATTCGTCTACGTGGTGTGAGCCTGGTCGGCCTGGGAGCCGACCAGGCTGAAGTCTTGGATGCTTTGTGCCCCCACCAGGGCTCGAACCTGGGACCTGCGGATTAAAAGTCCGTAGCTCTACCGACTGAGCTATAGGGGCGTCGGTGTCTGAGGATACTTGGCGCCCAGTTCAGGCGGGTGGGGGTATCCGGTTTGGGATTTCGGGGATCGGTAACCTAAGCTATCGAAGCTCCCAACGCGACGGCGGAGAGAGCAGCCCCGAAGAGATTCGGATTAGGCCCCCATCGTTTAGCGGCCTAGGACGCCGCCCTTTCACGGCGGTAGCACGGGTTCGAATCCCGTTGGGGGTACGACGCAGAGGGTGACTCCTCTGTGAGCAGTAAAAGCAAGGCCCTGTGGCGCAGTTGGTTAGCGCGCCGCCCTGTCACGGCGGAGGTCGCGGGTTCGAGTCCCGTCAGGGTCGCCATCTCGGCGAGGTATCCCGGTCGCAAGACCGGGGCCTTCCGGCCAGGTAGCTCAGTTGGTACGAGCGTCCGCCTGAAAAGCGGAAGGTCGCCGGTTCGATCCCGGCCCTGGCCACTCACACGGGCCGCAATTGTCGGCGCCGTAACAAACTCCTCAAACGTCACGATATGAACACGTGTCGCAATCATTCGGGGATGACAAGCGCAACCGCCTCTGGACCGCCATAAAGGCTTCGGTAGCCGCCGTCATGGCGCTCGCCCTGGCACTGGGCGTCGCCGCACCGGCCTCGGCCCAACCCTTCGTCGGCAAGGATTTCTCCAAACCGGCCATCGTGATCCTGGGCTACGGGCTGACCCCGGACGGCTGGATGCGCCCGATCCTCTACACCCGGGTGCTGACCGGACTGGCGGTCGCGCAGGCGTTCCCGCAGTCGCCGATCATCGTCACCGGCGGCAACCCGCGCAGTGGCCGCACCGAGGCCGGTGAGATGAGCAATCTGCTGCGGCTGCTGGGTTTCCCGGCCAACCGGATCATCATCGAGGACAAGGCCAACAGCACCGTGCAGAACGCCCGCTTCTCGGTGCCGCTGGCCGAGAAGGCCGACACCTCGGGCATCATCCTGGTCACTTCGTCGACCCATCAGGGCCGCGCCGACGGCAATTTCGCCGACGCCGGCGGCAACGTGCTGGCCACCGTCAGCTTTCCCGACGGCAGCCCGCAGACCAACGTCGCGCAGTTGGTGCGCGACGTGCTCAGCCCCATCACCCCGATCAGCTGATGCCCGCCGTGATGACCCGTTCTATGGTGACCGGGTGACGACGGACGCTGCCGCGGGGGATTTCCGCTCCCGTCTGCTGTCCGCGTTCGAGGCCTCGATTGCTGAGGACGGATACGCCAAAACCACCATCGCGGACATCGTGCGCCGCGCCCGGACGTCGCGACGCACGTTCTACGAGCACTTCGCCAGCAAGGAGGAGTGCTTCATGGCGCTGCTGGCCGAGGCGAACGCCGATCAGGTCCGCCAGATCGCGGCCGCCGTCGACCCCGAGGCACCGTGGCGCCAGCAGGCACGCCAGGCCATCGAGGCCTGGATCGCCTCGGGTGAGTCCCGGCCCGACCTGACGCTGAGCTGGATCCGGGACGGCCCCTCGCTGGGTGTCGCCGGGCGGGCGCTGACCCGTGACTTCATGGAGCAGTTCATCGAGATGGTCAACGCGCTCGTCGACAGCCCCCGGTTCCGCGAGGCCGGTATCGGCGCGGTGTCCCGGCAGCGGGTCATCATGCTGCTGGGCGGTCTGCGTGAACTGACCGCCGTCACCGTCGAGAACGGCGGCACCATGAGCGATATCACCGAAGAGGCGGTCGACGCGACGATCGCGCTGGTCGCGCCGCGCTGACTCAGGCGCTCGCGCGGGCCTGCTCGAGCAGCACCGGATCATGGGCGCTGACGATCAGCAGATCGGATTCACCGCGCCCGGCCAACTCGGCCAGCCGGGAGTGGTTCTCGCGCACCCGCTTCCGGTCCCAGCACAGGCCACTCTCGAAGGTCGACAACATTAGCGGTACCGGCCCGCCGTCCAGCGTGCCGCGGTGATAGAAGGCGTCACCGGCGTGCAGCACCCAGCGGTGTCCGGCGTCGACGGCGACACACGCGTGGCCGCGGGTGTGCCCGGCCAGCGGTATCAGCACCACCCCGTCGAGCAGCTCCTTGGCCGCCGCGAACCCGCGCCAGGCATCTCCGTCGGCCTCGTGCTCGATCACCTTCGGGCCGTGCGCCCATTGCGAGCTGCGGTAGCGGAACTGTTCGAACCGGGTGGGGTTGTACATGGCCGCGTCCGCCTCGGCCGAGGTCACGTGCACCTGCGCGGACGGGAAGTCGGCCAGCCCGCCGATGTGGTCCAGATCAAAATGTGTCACCACGATGTGCTGCACATCGTCGCGGCGGAAGCCGAGTCGCTCGATCTGGCGGGCCGCAGTCTCGGCCGGGTCGAGCGCGGGACGGGTCGCGTGCCGGAACGTCCCCAGCCGACGGCCGGGCTCGGCGCAGTCGAGCAGGCCGAAACCGGTATCGACCAGCACCAACCCCTCGGCGCTCTCCACCAGCAACACATGGCAGACCAGGGGAGCGGTCGGAATCGGCATGCTGCCGCAGTTCAGATGATGCACGCGCAAGGCGGGGCTCCGTTCGATTTATCGCGTTGGCCCCACCATAGGTCGTGCGTCCGCTGGGGTAGGTTGTGGCGATGGTTCGGCCCGCTCAAACTGCTCGCAGCGAGCGAACCCGCGACGCGTTGCGCCAAGCTGCGATGGTGCGTTTCCTGGCCCAGGGAGTCGACGACACCTCCGCCGAACAGATCGCCGCCGACGCCGGGGTCTCGCTGCGCACCTTCTACCGGCACTACTCGTCCAAGCACGATCTGCTGTTCGTCGACTACGACGCCGGGCTGGAATGGTTCCGCGCCGCACTGGCCAACCGGTCCGCCGATGAATCGATCGTCGACGCCGTGCACGCCGCCATCCTGGAGTCCCCGTACGACGTCGACGCGGTGGCCCGGATCGCCGAACTGCGCTCCGATGAGCTCGATCCCGGCCGCATCGTCCGGCACATCCGTCAGGTGGAGGCGGCGTTCGCCGAGGTGGTCGAGGAGCACCTGCGCCACGACCATCCGCCGGCACCCAACGCCTATGCCCGCTTGCAGGTCACCGTCGCGGCCCGGTGTATCGCGGCGGCTGTGTTCGGGGCGATGGAGGTCTGGATGCTCGCCGAGGACCGCTCCCTGCCCGAGCTGGCCCGGTTGTGCCGCACCGCGCTGGATTCACTGGAGTCAGGCGTCATTCCCCGCCGGTAGTTTTGTCAATATTGACAAAACGTCGCCCGACTGCGAGCCTCGGGTGATGCCGGATAGCTTCGACGCGATCGTCATCGGTGCGGGCCACAACGGTCTGGCCGCCGCCGCCCTGCTGCAGCGCGCCGGACTGCGCACGCTGTGTCTGGACGCCAAGCTGTACGCGGGCGGAATGGCTTCCACCGTCGAGCTTTTCGACGGCTACAAGTTCGAGATTGCCGGGTCGCTACAGTTCCCGACGTCAGCGGTGGTCAGCCGCGAACTCGGCCTCGACACGCTCCCGACGGTCGACGCCGACGTGATGTCGGTATCGCTGCGCGGCATCGGCGACGACCCGGTCATCTACTACACCGACCCGATGAAACTGCTCACCCATCTCAACGAAGTTCACGGTGCCGAGGCCGTCAACGGGATGGCCGGCCTGATGGCGTGGAGCCAGGCGCCCACCCGCGCGCTGGGTCGCTTCGACGCGGGCCGCCCGCCCAAGACGCTCGATCAGATGTACGCCTGTGCGCAGAACGAGTTCGAACGATCGGCCATCAGCGACATGCTGTTCGGCTCGGTCACCGAGGTGCTGGACCGCTACCTGCCCGACGGCGAGAAACACGGTGCGCTGCGCGGCATGCTGTCCTTCCTCGCGATCAACACCACCTACCGGGGACCGTCCACACCGGGCAGCGCCGCCGCGCTGGCGTTCGGGCTGGCGGTTCCCGACGAGAACGCGGTTCTGATGAAGAAACTGCGCGGCGGTATCGGCGCGCTGACCGCGCATCTGCTCGACGCCCTGGTGGGTGGTGGGGGCGAGATGCGGTTGCGTGCCAAGGTTTCCGAGATTCTCACCGCCGACTCCCATGTCACCGGCGTGCGTCTGGAGGACGGTTCCGAGGTGCACGCACCGGTCGTCGTCTCTGGGATCGCGCCGGACGCCACGGTGACCGGCATGCTCGACCCGGCTGCGTTGCCTGCCGACGTCCGGACGCGCTTCTCACACGTCGACCACCGCGGCAGCTACCTGCAGATGCACTTTGCGCTCGACGGCATGCCCACCTTCGCCGCCCCCTACGAAATGCTCAACGATCCCGAAATGCAATCCGCCATTGGGCTTTTCAACACTCCGGAGGAGTTGCAGCAGCAATGGGAGCAGTGTCGGCGCGGGATCGTCCCGGCTGATCCTGCGATCGCCATGCAGATGCCCTCGGTCAAGGACCCCGACCTCGCACCGCCCGGTAAGCATGCGGTGTCCGCGTTCTCGCTGTGGTTCCCGGTCGAGAACCCGGACGCCTCCTACGGTGATCTGAAGGCCGAGATGGGGCAGCGGGTGATCGACAAGATCACCCGGCTGGCACCCGATTTCGAGAAACGCATCATCCGGCATACCACCTTCACGCCCAAACACATGGGCACCATGTTCGGTGCACCCGGCGGCGACTATTGCCACGGGCTGATTCATCCCGAGCAGATGGGGCCGAACCGGCCCGGGCCGAAAGGTTATGTCGACCAGCCCATCCCGATCGACGGACTCTATCTGGGCAGCGCCGGTTGTCACGGCGGTCCGGGGATCACCTTCATTCCCGGCTACAACGCGGCCAAGGCGGCGTTGGCCGACGCGGATCAGCCGAGGGGCTAGTCGTCCTCGGCGGGCCTGCCGCCTTCGTCGGACCAGTCGGTCCGGTCCTCGGCGCCCTTGGCCGGGTCACTGATGACGTCGTCCTCGGCGCCCGGCTTGCCGGCGTCCGACTCGGTGGTCTTGGGATCAGTACTCACAACGGAGAACTACCCGTTTCGTCGGGCTCGGAAACGGTCAGCACCACCTCGATGATCTCGGGCGCGGAATCCTCGAGACGGTGCTCCAGCATGCGCAGCGTCCGCGCGACAGAGGATTCGACGGCATCGCCCACCAGATCCACACTCGCGATCAGGAAGATCTGTTTCGGGCCGATGAACTCCGGGCGTAGGAAACGTACCAGCGCCACCTCGGGGTAGCCGGCCAGTCGGTCCGACAGCGCCTGCCGCAGTCGTGGTGGCCCGCCCTCACCGGTGAGGAAGACACGGTTGCGGTTGATCAGCACCACGGCGACCACTGCCAGCAGCAGCCCGACGAGGATGGATCCGATGGCGTCCCACACGACATCGCCGGTCAGCTGATGCAACAGGATGCCGGTGAACGCGATGACGATACCGATCAGAGCCGCACTGTCCTCGGCGAACACGGCACGCACCGTCGGATCCGAGGTCTCGAAGGCGTACCGCAGCACGTCGCTGTCCAATGCCTTTGCATCGCTTCGTAGTTGACGAATGGCCTGTAGCCACGAGATGCCCTCCAGGACAAAGGCGACGGCGAGCACCACGTAGGCGATGCGGTAGTCCTCTGCGCCGTCCTCACCGTGCAACAGCTCGGTGACGCCGTGCCAGATCGACACCGCCGCTCCGACGACGAACAGACCGACCGCGGCGAGCAGTGACCAGACATAGGCCTCCCTGCCGTAGCCGAGCGGACGTCGTTCGTCGGCCTTGCGGACGCTGCGGCGGTCGGCGATCAGCAGGAAGACCTCGTTGCCGGTGTCGGCTCAGGAATGTGCGGCTTCGGCGACCATCGATGCCGAGCCCGACACCGCGGCCGCGAAACTCTTGGCCACCGCGACCGCCAGGTTCGCGGCGAAGGCCACCAGCACCGTGACGGTGCTGTCGCCGCCGGCCTTCACCACGTGGTCAGCGACCTTGCAGCTGCGCCATCCAGTCCCGGGGCACCCTGGCGCGCGGGCCGGGTGCCGGCTGATCGGCGGGATGTGCCTGCGGTTCAGCGAGTTCGGGCCCGTCGTAGTACTGGTTGGTGTCGTAGTTCCAGAACCAGTCCTCGCCCGGCTCGAAGCTCCGGATGATCGGATGTCCCGTCGCGCGCCAGTGCGCTGAGGCGTGCTTGGCCAGCGAGTCATCGCAGCAGCCGATATGCCCGCACGCCGCGCAGCGACGCAGGTGCACCCACCAGCCGCCGGCGGCATCACATTCCACGCAGCCGGTTCCGGTCGGTGCAGCGGCAGGATTGACGTCCACGCCTGCGAGTCTACGCAGTGGCGCGAATTTTGACCGGCCAGATCGAATCACGCTGAGCGAAACCATTCGCGTGATACCCACCAGCAAAATCCCGAATTGACGTCGGTGTTTGCTTTTCGCTGCCTTTGACAGCTAACTGCACCGGACTTAACGTCCGCGCGATGAGTGCCTCGGGGCAGGTGAGCAAGTCCATGGTTGCCGTGGGCGGCTTCGTGGTGCTCAGCGCCGAGACCCTCGCCGCGATGTTTCGCCGACCCTTCGCCTGGCGGGAACTGTTCGAGCAAATTGCGTTCGTGGCCCGGGTGTCCATTTTCCCGACAATCATGCTGTCCATTCCCTACACCGTCCTGATCGTCTTCACCCTCAACATCGTCCTGCTGGAAATCGGGGCCGGCGACCTGTCCGGTGCGGGTGCGGCGCTGGCCTCGGTCACCCAGGTCGGGCCGGTGGTCACCGCCATCGTCGTCTCCGGGGCGGGCGCCACCGCGATGTGCGCCGATCTGGGCGCCCGCACCATCCGCGAGGAGATCGACGCCATGAAGGTGATCGGCGTCAATCCGGTTCAGGCGCTGGTGGTTCCGCGAGTCATCGCGGCGACTTTCGTCGCGTTGATGCTGTACTCGGTGGTCGCCGTGGTCGGGTTGACCGGCAGCTACCTGTTCGTCGTCTACGTCCAGAACGTCACCCCGGGTGCTTTTGTCGCCGGTCTGACCCTGCTGACGGGCCTCCCGCAGGTCATCGTGTCATTGGTCAAGGCGCTGCTGTTCGGGCTGTCGGCCGGCCTGATCGCCTGCTACAAGGGACTTTCGGTGGGCGGCGGGCCGACGGGAGTGGGTAACGCGGTCAACGAAACCGTGGTGTTCTCCTTCATGGCGTTGTTCCTCATCAACATCCTGGCCACCGCACTGGGTGTGAAAGTGGCCCCCTGATGACCGGATTCGGCCAGGGCATCGTCGACCGCACCCGGCTGCTGGGGGAGCAGACCGCGTTCTACGGACAGTCGCTGGCACATATCGGCGATGCGGTTCGCCGTTATCCCGGTGAGGTGTTGCGGTTGATCGCGGTGATGGGGATGGGGACCGGGGCGCTGGCGGTCATCGGCGGGACCGTCGTCATCATCGGGTTCCTGACGTTGTCCACCGGCGCGCTCATCGCGGTGCAGGGCTACAACACACTGTCCAATGTCGGTATCGAGGCGCTCACCGGATTCCTGTCGGCGTTCCTCAACGTCCGTTTCATCGCGCCGGCCACCGCGGGGGTGGCACTGGCTGCCACCATCGGCGCCGGTGCCACCGCCCAACTGGGCGCCATGCGCATCAACGAGGAGATCGATGCCCTCGAGGTGATGGGTATCCGGGCCATCACCTATCTGGTCTCCACCCGCATCGTGGCCGGTGTGGTGGTCGTCATCCCGCTCTACACCGTCGCGGTACTGATGTCGTTTCTGGCAACACGATTCGGTACCACCTTCGTCTACGGCCAATCGGCCGGTGTCTACGACCACTACTTCTCGACGTTCCTGCGGCCGTCGGACCTGGTGTGGTCCTTCGTGGCCGCACTGTCGATGGCCGCCGCGGTGATGGTGGTGCACACCTACTACGGATTCACCGCCACCGGTGGGCCCGCCGGCGTCGGTGAGGCCGTCGGGCGTGCGGTCCGGACCTCGGTCACCGCCACGGTTTTTGTGCTGTTGACCATCACACTGTCCGTGTACGGGCAGTCCGGCAATTTCCACCTGTCGGGGTGAGGGGCATGGCCAACAGTCCGCGCCGGGAGCGGATCGACCCGATCTGGTGGGCGCCCGTCCTGCTGATCGTCATCATCGCGCTGGCGGTCATGACGGCACTGTTGTTCAACGGCACACTGCGCACCTTCGTGCCCGTCACCCTGGTCTCCGACCGTGCCGGCCTGGTGATGGAGGACGGCGCCAAGGTCAAACTGCGCGGCGTCCAGATCGGTGAGGTCCGCGCGATCGGCACCGAATCCGGTCTGGCCGCACTGCATCTGAGCATGTACCCGGGACCGTTCGAATACCTGCCGGGCAACGTCGAAGCCGAGATCAAGTCCACCACGGCCTTCGGCGCCAAGTACGTCGAGCTGAGCGTGCCTGCCGAGGGACCCAGCGCAGAACGTCTGAGCCCCGGGGCAGTCCTGCGCAGCCGTAACGTCACCGTCGAGGTCAACACCGTGTTCGAGAACCTGCAGGCCGTGGTGCAGGCCGTCGACCCGGCCAAACTCAACGCGGTGCTCGCCGCCGTATCGGAGTCGTTGCGCGGCAAGGGCGACCGCATCGGACATGCCATCACCGCGGCCAACTCGGTGCTGCTGACCGTCAATCCGCGGATGCCGACGGTGCAACGGGACTGGCAACTGTTCGGGCAGACCACCGCGGCCTACTCGGATGCGGCCCGGGACATCGTGTCGATACTGGACAGTTTCGCCACCACGTCGACGACCATCAGCACCCATGCCCGGGCCCTGGACACCCTCCTGCTGTCAGCGGCAGGCTTCTCCCGGTCCGGGGTCGACCTGATCGGCGGAAATCAGACCGACCTGGTGCGCGCCATGAACATCTTGGACCCGACCACCAACCTGCTGCTCAAGTATTCGCCGACCTACACCTGCCTGTTCCAGGGTGCATTCTGGTTCCTGGAACACGGCGGCCGGGATGCGCTGGGCGGTAACGGTAAATCGGTCATCATGGATGCGGCCATGCTCGCCGGCGACGATGCCTACCGGTACCCGCAGAACCTGCCCAAGACCAACGCCACCGGCGGACCCGGTGGCAAGCCGAGCTGTGGATCCCTGCCCGACGTCAGCCAGAGCTTCCCGGTCAAGGCGCTGGTCACCGACACCGGCTGGGGCACGCTGCCCAACGAGATCCGGACCAACCCCGGAATCGGCTTCCCCGGCTGGGCCAACTACTTCCCGGTCACCCGTGCCGTCCCCGAACTGCCGAGTATCCGCTATCCCGGCGGACCCGCCCCCGGACCGGGACCGTTCGGCGCGCCGGCGCCGCCCTTCCCGCCGCCACCGGCCGGGCCCTAGGAGACACTCATGCGTAGAGAACACATCACCGGCACCGTGTTTCGGGTCGCGCTGTTCACCACCCTGTGCCTGGTCTTCCTGTTCGCCCTGGTCACGGTGTTCGGGCAGTTCCGCTTCGACTCACGGGTCGGCTACCACGCCGTGTTCACCAACATCTCCGGGCTCAAGAGCGGCAACTTCGTACGGATCGCGGGCGTCGAGGTGGGCAAGGTGGGCGGTCTGACCCTGCACAAGGACGGCACCGTCACCGTCGAGTTCGCCATCGACAAGGGACTGCAACTCACCGAGGGCACCACGGCCGCGGTGCGCTACGAGAACCTGATCGGCGACCGCTACCTGGCGCTGGAGGAGGGGCCGGGCTCGGTTCGCACACTGCAACCCGGACAGACGATTCCGCTGAACCGCACGCAGCCCGCCCTCGATGTCGACAGTTTGATCGGCGGATTCCGGCCGCTGTTCCGCGCCCTGGATCCCGACCAGGTCAACGCGCTGTCCGGGGAACTGCTCAAGGTGTTCCAGGGGCAGGGCGGCACCGTCTCGTCGGTACTGGCCCAAACATCGGCCCTGACAAAGACATTGGCTGGCCGCGACGAACTGATCGGTCAGGTGATCACCAATCTCAACACCGTGCTGACCACGTTCGCCGAACGCGATGCCGAGTTCTCCACCGGTCTGGGCGACCTGTCGACGCTGGTGCAGGGGCTGGCCGACCGGCGCACCGACATCGCTACCGGAGTGGCGCATATCAACGCCGCTGCCGGCACGATCACCGATCTGCTGGTGCAGGCGCGGGAACCGCTGAAAGAGGCTGTCGCCCAGACCGACCGGTTTGCCGGCCAGATCATGGCAGACCGTGACTACGTCGACGATCTGGTCCGCACCCTGCCGGACACCTACCAGATCCTGGCCCGCCAAGGCCTCTATGGCGACTACTTCGGCTTCTACCTGTGTGATGCCGCACTGAAGGTCAACGGGAAAGGCGGGCAGCCCGTGTACATCAAGCTGGCAGGTCAGGACACGGGACGGTGCACGCCGAACCAGGGCGAGCGCAGCGACGGGGGACGATGATGAAGACGCCAACGATCAAACCCATCGCAGAGCGTAACCGCACCGCCGTCGGCATCGTCGGCACCGTGACGCTCGTCGCCGTCGTGGTCGCCGCGTTCTCCTACGACAAACTGCCGGTCATCAAGGGCACATCCGATCACTCGGCCTATTTCGCCGAAGCCGGCGGTATCAAACCCGGCAGTGATGTCCGGGTGTCCGGCTACGGCGTCGGCCGAGTATCCGAGGTGACCCTGGAGGGCACCAAGGTTCGTGTCGAGTTCACCGTCGACGACGATGTCGCGCTCGGAGACCGCACCGAGGCCGCCATCAAGACCGAGACCGTGCTGGGCACCAAGATGCTCGAACTCACCCCGCAGGGCGACGGTGAACTGTCCGGCGCCATCCCACTGGAACGCACCACCTCACCCTACGATCTGCCCACCGCCCTGGGCGATCTCACCACCACGATCAGCGGTCTGGACACGACCCAGTTGTCCACCGCGCTGTCCACCCTCGCCGAGACCTTCCAGAACACCCCGGCCGACCTCAAGCTCGCACTCGACGGTGTCGCGCAGTTCTCGGACACTCTCAACACCCGCGACGCCCAACTGCGCAACCTTCTCGCCGATGCGAACACGGTCACCGGGGTGCTGGCCAAACGCAGCGACCAGATCGCCGCCCTCGTGGTCAACGCCAATTCGCTTCTTGCCGAACTGCTCTCGCAGCGGGACGCCGTCGACAGCTTCATGGGCAATCTGGCCGCGGCATCGGCTCAGCTGTCCGGACTGGTGGCCGACAACCGGGAACAACTCAGACCCGCGCTCGACAAGCTCAACGGGGTGCTGGAGATCCTGGACAACCGCAAGCAGGAACTGCAACGCACGCTGTACCTGTTGCGCCGCTATGCCATGTCCTTCGGTGAGGTGCTCGGATCCGGCCCGTTCTTCAAGGCCTCGCTCGTCAACCTGCTGCCCGGTCAGTTCGTCCAGCCGTTTGTCGATGCCGCCTTCTCCGATCTGGGGCTGGACCCCACCGTGGGGCTGCCCTCGGAACTCGTCGATCCCGGTGTCGGCCAGCCCGGCACTCCTGCACTCCCGGTGCCGTATCCGCGCACCGGGCAGGGCGGTGATCCGAACCTGACACTGCCCGAGTCGATCACCGGACACCCGGGTGATCCGCGCTACCCCTACCAGCCGCCGCTGCCGGCACCATCGCCCGGCGGCCCGCCGCCAGGACCGCCCGCGCCGCCACCGCCGGGATTCTCTGGTCCCGCACCGGTCGGACCGACCCCGGTGTATGTGCCATGAGGCGTCGGCTTCGGATCGTGACGGCCATGCTGCTGTCGGTGGTGCTGGTGACAGCGCTCTCGGTGGTCGGCACCGACTGGTGGAACAGGGTGCTCACCAACACCTTCGTGGCGTACTTCGCCAATGCCAACGGCCTCTACGCCGGTGACGAGGTCCGCATCCTCGGGGTCGCGGTCGGCACCGTGGAGGCGATCGAACCGCAGCCCGAGAGCATCAAGGTCACCTTCACGGTCGACGCGCGGCACCCGGTGCCCGCCGATGTCCGCGCCGCGGTGCTGTCCCCGTCGCTGGTCAGCGCCCGCGCCATCCAGCTGGTCCCGGCGTATGACGGCGGGCCCGAACTGGCTCCCGGTGCGGCGATTCCGCAGGAGCGCACCGCAGTTCCGGTGGAATGGGACGACTTCCGTGCGCAACTGCAGAAGCTCACCGAATCACTGCAGCCCGCGACGCCGGGCGGACCCAACGCCGTCGGTGAGTTCATCAACAGTGCGGCGGCAAACCTGCGGGGCCAGGGTGACACGGCCCGCGACACCGTCATCAAGCTCTCCCAGGCCATGTCGGTGCTCGGGGATCACAGCACCGACATCTTCAGCACGATCCGCAACCTGCAGCTGCTGGTCTCCGCGTTGTCCTCCAGCAGTGATCTGCTGGCCCAGTTCAACGTCAATCTGGCCGACGTGTCGACAGTCCTGTCGGATTCCCCCGACGAGATCGCCGATGCCACCGTGGCTCTCGACCTGGCGGTGTCCGACCTGCGGGGGTTCATCGCCGACAACCGGGAATCGCTGGGCACCACATTCGATCGGTTCAACTCGATCACCACCGCACTGAACGACCGGCGCACCGATGTGAAGCAGATCCTGCACATCGCTCCGGCGGTGTTCCAGAACTTCGTGAACATCTACCAGCCCGCGCAGGCCGCCGTGACCGGCATCATGGCGCTGGGCAACTTCTCCAATACCGTCGGATTCATCTGCGGCGCAGTGCAGGCCGCCTCCCGGCTCAACAGCGAGCAGTCCGCCAAACTGTGCACACAGTATCTGGCACCGATCGTCAAGAATCGGCAGTACAACTTCCTGCCGATCGGCGGCAACCCGTTCGTCGGTGCCACCGCACGCCCCAATGAGATCACCTACAGCGAGAATCACCTGATCCCGGGTGCCCCGCCGCCACCCCCCGATCCGATCGCCATGCTCGCCGCCGAGGGTCCCGCGGTCCCCAGCGATCCGGCCACCGGTCTGCCGGGCCTGATGGTGCCGGGCGGCACGCCATGACCCGCGCTGTGCTGATCGGGATACTGTCCGCGACGCTGGTCGTACTGCCGGGATGTCAATGGCGGGGCCTGAATTCGCTGAGTCTGCCCGGCACTGCGGGTACCGACGAGGGGTCCTATACCATCCAGGCCCAATTGCCGGATGTCGTCGTCATCCAGCAGAACACCCGCGTCCGGGTGGCCGATGTGAACGTCGGCAATGTCACCAGGATCGAAGTCCAGGACTGGCACGCGTTGGTGACCATGCGCATCGACGGTGACGTCGTGTTGCCCGCCAACGCGACCGCCAAGGTCGGCCAGACCAGCCTGCTTGGATCCATGCACATCGAACTCGCACCTCCGGTCGATGCGCCGGCCCAGGGCACGCTGCACGACGGATCGGTGATCCCGCTGTCGGCGGCAGCCACCTATCCGACCACCGAACAGACGCTGGCCTCGGTGTCGGTGCTGCTGAACGGGGGAGGGCTGGCCCAGTTGCAGGAGATCAACCAGACGTTCGCCAAGGCGCTGGCCGGGCGCGAGGACGAGATGCGCAGCCTGCTCACCGAGCTCGACATCTTCATCACCGCGCTCAACGCGCAGACCGACGACATCATCACCGCCACCGAACATCTCAATGAGCTCGCCGGTCAGGTCGCGGCCAACGACGCCGTCGTCGACCGCGCGCTGACCACCATGCCGCAGGCGCTCAAGGTGCTCGCCGATTCGCGGGTCAAGATCGTCGAGGCCATCGACGCGCTCGGCAAGTTCAGCGCGATCGCCAACTCCACGGTCCAGCAGAGCCGCGAATCGCTGGTGAACAACCTGCGCAATATCGCCCCGGTGTTCCGCGAACTCGCCGATGCGGGGCCGGCGCTCACTCAGGGACTCGACTTCCTGTCCACCTACCCGTGGGTGAAGAGCACCATTCCCAACTGGTTCCGAGGCGATTTCGCGAACATCAGCCTGATCGTCGACCTGACCCTGAGCCGGTTGGACAGCAGCATCTTCACCGGCACCCGATGGGAAGGCGATCTGACCGAACTGGAGATGCAGTGGGGCCGCACCATCGGCACCATGCCGAGCCCGTACACGGCGGGCAACCCGCTGGTGGCGCCGTATCGGTGGGGAGCCTACTGACATGATCCGGTTGCATCGCAGGGTCTGGATACAGCTGGCGATCCTCGGTTCCATCACCGTGATCGCCTGCGGTGTCATGCTGTTCGGCTTCGTCAAGGTGCCCGCACTGATCGGGATCGGGCGCTATCACGTCACCTTGGAGTTGCCCAGTTCGGGCGGACTGTACCCGACCTCGGTGGTGACCTACCGCGGTGACGAGATCGGCCGGGTCACTTCCGTCGAGGTCACCGCCACAGGGGTACGCGCCGACCTGGACCTCGAATCGGACACCCCGGTACCGGCAGATGTCTCGGCCGCGGTGCACAGTCGGTCGGCCATCGGTGAGCAGTTCGTCGAACTCACGCCGAACGGCGAAGACGGAACGCCGCTGCGCGACGGCGATGTCATCGCGGCCGGTAAGGTGACGGTGCCCGCCGATATCGCCGGCCTGCTGGACGCCACCAACACCGCGCTGCAAGCTATTCCGCAGGAGAACCTGCGTATCCTCATCGACGAGGCGGATACCGCCGTCGGTGGGCTGGGGCGCGACCTGGCCCGCATCGTGGACGGCTCGACCGCACTGGCCATCGATGCCGGCGCATCAGCCGATCAGCTGGCCACCTTGATCGACCAGTCGCCGGCGGTACTGGATTCCCAGGTGCAGACCGCGGATTCGATCCAGACCTGGGCCTCGCGGATGGCCGACATCACCGGACAGTTCGCCGCTGCGGACACCGCGTTCGGGGACCTGTTGAACCAGGGTGGGCCCACCCTGCAGGAAGGGCAGGCGTTGTTCGACCGGTTCGCCCCGGCACTGCCGGTGCTGCTGGCCAATCTGGTGAGCCTCGGCGATATCGCCGTGACCTACCGCGCCGACCTGGAACAGTTGCTGGTCCTGGTGCCGCAGGGCACCGCGGTGATGTCGGCGATCACGCTGGCCAACTCCGACACCGTGCAGGACTATCGCGGCATCTACCTGGACTTCAATTTGAACCTGAACTGGCCTCCGCCCTGCAACACCGGGTTCCTGCCCGCACGCCAGCAGCGCGTGCCCACCGACGTCGACGCCCCGGACCGGCCATCCGGCGAGCTGTACTGCCGGGTGCCGCAGGATTCCGATCTCAACGTCCGCGGGGTGCGCAACATCCCGTGCGAGACGAAACCGTGGAAGCGGGCGCCGACCGTCGAGATCTGTGAGAGCGACGAGGAGTACGTCCCGCTCAACGATGGCTACAACTGGAAAGGCGATCCGAACGCCACGCTCAGCGGCCAGGGGATCCCGCAATACCCGCCCGGGGTCTCCGCTCCGGGTGAACCGCCCCCGCCGATCGCGGTGGCATCCTACGATCCGGCGACCGGTGACTACATCGGCCCCGACGGGCGCAACTACACCCAGGGCGATCTGGGCCGGCCCGCCGCCCCCAGCTGGGAATCCCTGCTGGTGCCGCCGGTGCCGTAGGGCACCTTTGGCGGCGTGCAGGAACCTAGGACTTCTTGTCCCGCCAGGCCCTCTCGAACGGCAACCGCCAGGCGTTCGGCGCGATCAACTGATGGATGGCGTTGGGTCCCCACGTCCCCGGCTGGTACAGCTTCACCGGCGGCGGATCCTCCAGCAGCTGCGCCGAACGGTCCCACAGTGATTCGATACCCTCGGCGGTGGTGAACAGGGTGTGGTCGCCGCGCATCGCGTCGAGGATCAACCGTTCGTAGGCCTCCAGCACGTCGTCTGACGAATCGGTCTCCTGGGTGGAGAACTGCATGGACAGCTTCTGCAGCTTCATCCCCGGCCCGGGCCGCTTGCCGTAGAACGACAGGGACACCTTCGACGAGTCGGCCAGATCGAAGGTCAGATGGTCCGGGCCCTGGGCGCCGACGCCGGAGCCCTGCGGGAACATGGTGCGCGGGGCCTCCTTGAAGGCGATCGAGATGATGCGCTGGCCCTCGGCCATCTTCTTGCCGGTGCGCAGGTAGATGGGTACCCCGGCCCAGCGCCAGTTGTCGATGCCCACCTTCATTGCGATGAACGTCTCGGTATCGGAATCGGCTGCCACACCGTCGAGTTCGCGGTACCCGGCGAACTGCCCGCGCACCACGTCGGCGCAGTTGATCGGCAGCATGGAACGGAAGACCTTGTTCTTCTCCTCGCTGATGGCGCGGGGTTCCAGAGCGGTCGGCGGTTCCATCACCACGAAGGCCATCACCTGCATCAGGTGGGTGACCACCATGTCCTTGTAGGCGCCGGTGCTCTCGTAGAAGTTGGCCCGCTGGTCCAGGCCGAGCGTCTCGGGGATGTCGATCTGGATGTGGTCGATGAAGTTGCGATTCCAGATCGGCTCGAACAGCCCGTTCGCGAACCGGAACGCCAGGATGTTCTGCGCCGCTTCCTTGCCCAGGAAGTGGTCGATCCGGAAGATCTGCCGCTCCCGGAACGTCTCGTGCACAAAATCGTTGAGTTCGATGGCGCTGGCCAGGTCGGTGCCGAACGGTTTTTCCATCACCACCCGGGACCGGTCCACCAGGTCCGCCTCGCGCAGCGTGGCGATGACCGCGCGGGCCGCCTTCGGCGGCACCGAAAGGTAGTGCAGCCGTTGCACATCGGGACCCAGCTTGGCCTCCGCGGTGGCGACGGCGGCAGCCAGGGCCGCCGGTCCTGCGCTCTGCGGCACATAGGTCAGCTGGCCGGCGAAGTCCTCCCACTGCTCGGCGGTGAGCTTGTGGGTGCCGAACGCGTCGATGGCCTCCTTGGCCAGCACCCGGAACTCGTCGGGAGTGAGGTCCTCCAGCGAGGTGCCGATGATCTCGATGTTGGGCGCCAGTTCGGACCCGTCCAGATGCGCCATCCCCGGCAGCAGCTTGCGCTTGGCCAGATCGCCGGTGGCCCCGAACAACACGATGACATGCGGGGCGACCGCGAGGTCGTCCACGCGCCGCGGTCGGGAACCGGGCGCCGGGTACGCGATGGTCTGGGGCTTCGGGGTGGTCATGGGCGCCGATGCTGCCACCGGAATGTAAACGGCGCGCGTCAGGGCGGTTGACGCGCAAACTCACCTTCGCGGGACCGGGCATCGCTAGTGTCAGGCCATGGCAACCAGCGTTTCCCGTGAAGTGGTCATCGAAGCGAGCCCGGAGGAGATCCTCGCCGTCGTCGCCGACGTCGAGTCCACCCCGACGTGGTCCCCGCAGTACCAGAAGGCCGAGGTCGTCGACCGCGACGACGACGGCCGTCCGCACCGCGTCATCCAGACGATCAAAACCGTCGGCATCAGCGATCAGCTGACCATCGACTACACCTGGGAGCCGAACAAGGTCAGCTGGGTGCTGGTCAAGGCCGGACAGCTGAAATCGCAGAACTGCAGCTACACGCTGACCCCTTTGGGGGAGACGGACCCCGAGAAGACACGAGTCCGGTTCGACATGGACATCGAACTCGCCATCCCGCTGCCCGGGTTCATCCTCAAGAAGGTGATGTCCGGCGCCATCGACGTGGCCACCGACGGACTGCGCAAGCAGGTGCTCAAGGTCAAGAAAGCCTCGTGACGATACTGGCCGGGGTCCGGGTCGTCGAACTCGGCGGGATCGGCCCCGGCCCGCATGCCGCGATGATGCTGGCCGACCTCGGTGCCGATGTGGTGCGGGTCCGCCGTCCGGGCGGGTTGCAGATGCCTGCCGAGAACGTCGACCTGCTGCACCGCGGCAAGCGAATCGTCGATCTGGACGTCAAGGCCGATCCGCAGCGGCTGCTGGACCTCCTCGCGAAAGCCGATGTGCTGCTGGACTGTTTCCGGCCCGGGACATGTGAACGGCTGGGTATCGGGCCGGCCGACTGCGCAGCGGTGAACCCGCGGCTGATCTTCGCCCGCATCACCGGGTGGGGTCAGGACGGCCCGCTGGCCCAGACCGCCGGCCACGACATCAACTACCTGTCCCAGACCGGTGCGCTCAGCGCCATCGGCTACCGGGACCGTCCGCCCGTCGCCCCGCTGAACCTCGTCGCCGATTTCGGCGGCGGCTCCATGCTCGTGCTGGTCGGGATCCTCGCGGCGCTCTACGAACGTGAGAAGTCGGGCACCGGTCAGGTGATCGATGCCGCGATGGTGGACGGGGTCAGCGTGCTGTCCCAGATGATGTGGACCATGAAGGCAACGGGATCCCTTGCCGACCAACGGGAATCGTTTCTGCTCGACGGCGGCGCGCCGTTCTACCGGGTGTACGAGGCCTCCGATGGCGGGCACCTCGCGGTGGGCGCCATCGAACCGCAGTTCTTCGCCGCACTGTTGGCCGGGCTCGGCCTGCACGCCGACGAGCTGCCCGGCCAGTTCGAGCGGGACCGGTGGCCGCAGCTGCGGGCGGTCTTCGAGGAGCGTTTCGCGACCCGCACCCGGGACGAGTGGGCGGCTACCTTTGCCGGTACCGATGCCTGCGTCACCCCGGTGCTCGGCTGGGCCGAGGCCGCCGACAGTACGCATCTGAACGCCCGCAGCACCCTGATCGATGTCGCCGGTGTTCGGCAGGCCGCGCCCGCGCCGCGGTTCTCCCGCACACCCGCCGGCCCGGTAGGCACCCCGCCGCAGGCGGGGACCGCACTCGCCGACCTGGGCTGGTGACGGGTTTGCTGCCTGCGACAACGTCAATTGTCAACCCGCAGATCGCCGAAACCCTTGCAGCTGTCTAAGAACAGTCTTATATTTGCCCTATGGTTGTCAGAGCGTCGAGAGAACTCCTCTTCGACGCCTCGCCGGAGGCGATCCTTGCTGCGATCGCCGACATCGACGAGGTGCCGACCTGGTCACCCGTGCACAGGGCCACCGAGGTGGTCGACCGCCATCCCGATGGCAAGCCGCATCACGTCAAAGCGACCGTCAAGATCATGGGTTTCACCGACAAGGAGTCGCTGGAGTACCACTGGGGTGACGACTGGGTCGTGTGGGATGCCGCCGACACCTTTCAGCAGCGCGGGCAGCACGGTGAGTACAAGCTGATCCGCGAGGGTGATCGCACCAGGGTGCGGTTCGACCTGATCATCGATGTCGCCGCACCCATCCCCGAATTCTTGATGCGGCGCGCCAAGAAACTGGTGCTCGACGCCGCCGTCGACCGGTTGCGCATCCGGGTCAACCGGTTCTACGGCTAAAGCGTGTCGAACAACTCGACTGAGTGTTCGGCACCGCCCTTCTCGGACGTCGTCAGTTCAGGCCGCGGGTGCGGTGCGAACGTCGGTTCCCGCGTCTTTCGGGCTGGTTTCACCAACACGGGGTGTTGGCCAGCGCCGTCCCGTCGGCGGGCGTTGGTGGCCCGGCCCCGTTGCTTGGGGGTCCGGGGATCGGTTGGGTGGGTGTGACCCCAGCGGGCCAGATTCGTCGCGGCGTTGCCGTCACGATCGATCACATGCCCATTGGGGCAGGTGAACACCCGGTCGGCCAGGGGCAGGTCGGTGCGGCGCTCGCTGCAAAGCGAGCAGAGCTGACTTGACGGATACCTCATCGGAGATCGCGCGAGCCAGCCGGTGATTGGCCAGCGTGCCCGGGACCGTTCCGCGGTGATTCAGCGCAGATTTCACGATCCGCAGGCACTGGTTAAACGCGAATCGCGACGCCCCGGCATGCCGAGCCAGCACCGCGTGCTGCTCGACCGTTGGATCGAGTCAGAACCGGAATGTCGTGTGCCGCGCCATCACCGTTGAGCGTCCCACACACCACTGACAACACGTTGGCCAGCGACGACGTGTCCGACCTCTCGATCACCATCGATCGTCATGTGCCCCAAGACCCGGTCGGCGCCGGTACCGCTCCGATATGTCTGACACCGCGTGGGCTCATATCGCCAGCTTCCTCGTACCGAAACATCCACGCGGTGAGCGGCCTTGCCCACCGCAGCGGTGGCGGGAGTACCTCGACGCCATCTTGTACGTGCTGCGCACCGGATGCGCCTGGCGGCATCTGCCGCAGCCCACCGCAGCCGTCGTTGATTCCTCCTCGGCCAAAGCCTCGCCGGTGGCCGGGCCGCGCGCCTTCGACAGGGCGAAGAAGGTCGACGGCGTAAAACGGCATGTGTTCGACGACTCAGCCGGTGTGCTGATCGCCGCGGTCTTCACCGAGGCCAATGTCCAAGACCGGGCAGCATTCCCGAAGCTGCTCGGCAAAGCGAAGCGGATCGACCCAACCATCGGTCACGGGTGGGTCGACATGGGTTGCACCGGCCAGCCCGTCACCACCGCAGCGACGAAAGCGGGCGTCACAGTGGAGGTGGTGTCCGGGCCAAAACCCGGCCACGGGTTCATCGTCCAACCACGACGCTCGGTGGTCGAACGCACCAACGGCTGGATCAATCACTGCCGCCGCATCGACCGCCACTACGAAATGACCCTGGTCGCGCACGAAGGCTTCGTCTACCTCAGTCAAGTCGCCCTACTACTCCGACGGCTCGACCGCAGCCAGTTGTTCGACACGCTTTAGGAATCAACGCGAGTCCAAAGGAATTCTGGTGCGTGCGGGCTCGCTGACCCGTACATGCCCACTGGAATCGTTCTCGTCCCCAACCGAAGCGCCGCCAACCACGTCGACGACGCGATCAGCCAGGCCCGCGCGGCGTATGACGCCGGGGTCCGGCAGATCTGGCTGGCCCAGCAGTTCGACCATGACGCCATCGGCCTGGCCGGCCTGATCGGCGCCGCGGTGCCGGGCCTGCACGTCGGCACCTCGGTCGTCCCGCTCAACCCGCGCCACCCCCTTGTCGTCGCCTCGCAGGCGCAGACGGCCCAGGCCGCCGCCCACGGCAACTTCAGCCTGGGCCTCGGGCTGGGTGCACACAAACCCGAACAGGACGCGTTCGGCACCGCCTGGCCCAACCCGGTCGGCAGGTTGCGCGAGCACCTGCAGGTGCTCCGGTCGATCTTCGACGACGGCGTCGCCGACTTCCATGGTGAGCACTTCACCGCCGACCCGGAGTGGCCGGTGTCGCTCGCCGGCGGCACCCCGATCCCGCTCTACGTTGCGGCCATGGGGCCCAAGGCGCTGCAGGTCACCGGTGAGCTCGCCGACGGCACCCTGCCGTACCTGGCCGGGCCGCGCACCCTCGCCGATTTCATCGTGCCGGCGATCACCAAAGCCGCCGCCGATGCGGGCCGGCCCGAGCCGAAGATCATCGCGATGGTTCCGGCGCTGGTCACCGATGATGTGCAGGCCGGCCGCGAACTGGCCGCCCAGACGCTGGCCTTCTACGCGACCATCCCGTCGTATCAGAAGGTGATCGAACGGGAGGGCCTCGATTCGATCGCCGATCTGGCGGCCGTCGGGGACGCCGAGAGCGTGCGAGCCCACCTGCGCCGTTATCTCGACGCGGGCGCGACCGATGTCGCGCTCAGCCCACTGGATCACTCACTACCGGTGCTGGCCCGCGCGTGGGAGGTCACCGCCTCGCTGTAGGCCCGATGGCAACACCACCGAAATATCCGGGACCTACGGTTGACCGATGATGCGGGTGCGACGTTCGGCGCTGCTCGAGCGCCTGGCCGCGGACCGGGCCGGCACCTCGCAGGACGGCATCCTCGTCGAACTGCGTCGCGCCATCCTCGACGGCGGGGTTCCGCCCGGCACGGCGATCCCGCTGGCCGAGGTCGCCGAGGTGTTCGGCGTCAGCCAGATCCCGATCCGGGAGGCGCTCAAGACGTTGGTGGCCGAGGGGCTGGTGGCGCACCGGCGCAACAGCGGATACACCGTCGCGCTGCTCACCGCCCAGGAACTGCGCGAGATGTACATCGTGCGCGAGACGTTGGAGTCGGCGTCGTTGGCGGCCGCAGTGCACAACGCCACCGATACCGACCGGGCCGAGGCCGTGCTGGCCAACCAGCGTCTGGAACAGGCCATCGCCGACGGTGACGCGGCGGCCTACCACCGGGGCAGTCGACAGTTCCACCATGCGCTGACCGCCCCGTCGCGCATGCACCGGTTGCTGCACATGCTCGAAGCCGCCTGGAACGTCACCGAACCGGTGCAGTCGATGGTGCACGTCAGTCCGGTCGACCGGGCCGATCTGCACGCCGACCATCGCGCCATGCTGGAGGCCTTCCTGGCCGGGGATGTGGACACCCTGATCGCGGTGTCGGAGCAACACGCCGCCCGGCTCAACGCCGTGATCGCCACGCTGCCCCGGGATACCGGGCTGCTCGCCTGAGCGGAATATATTTCCGGCGCAACCGAGAAGATGAGTCGGGGGAAACGGCCGGGAAACAAACCGGGCGGATAGTCGCCCACCATGACCGATACCGCTGTACCTCCCAGTGATCTCCCGCCGGGCGCCGTTGTCGGCGCCGGGGACATCGTCGAAGCTGCCGGCCACCCGGTCGGCGGTGGCGTGATCAAGCCCGGTTACGACCCGCGGCTGACCAATGAGGACCTCGCCCCGCTGGGCAAGCAGTCCTGGACCTCCTACAACATCTTCGCGTTCTGGATGTCGGACGTGCACAGCGTCGGCGGCTACGTCACCGCCGGCAGTCTGTTCGCGCTCGGCCTGGCCAGCTGGCAGGTGCTGGTGGCGCTGCTGGTCGGCATCACCATCGTTTACTTCTTCTGCAACCTGGTCGCCAAGCCCAGCCAGGCCACCGGGGTGCCCTACCCGGTGATCTGCCGCACCGTGTTCGGTGTGCTGGGCGCGAACATCCCGGCCATCATCCGCGGCCTGATCGCGGTGGCCTGGTACGGCATCCAGACCTACCTGGCCTCGGCGGCCCTGGATGTGGTGCTGCTCAAGCTGTTCCCCGGCCTGATGCCCTACGCTCAGGTCGACGAGTACGGATTCGCCGGGTTGTCGCTGCTGGGCTGGTGCAGCTTCCTGCTGCTGTGGGTGCTGCAGGCCTGCGTGTTCTGGCGCGGGATGGAATCCATCCGTAAGTTCATCGACTTCTGCGGTCCTGCAGTCTATGTCGTGATGTTCATCCTGTGCGGCTACCTGATCTACAAGGCCGGCTGGGGCGCCATCGACCTGAACCTCGGCGATGTCACCCACACCGGCTGGGCGGCCGTGCCCGTCATGCTCGGCGCCATCGCGCTGGTGGTGTCGTACTTCTCCGGACCGATGCTCAACTTCGGTGACTTCTCGCGCTACGGAAAGAGTTTCGAGGCCGTCAAGAAGGGCAACTTCCTGGGTCTGCCGGTGAACTTCCTGGTGTTCTCGGTGCTCGTCGTGGTGACGGCGTCACTGACCTTGCCGGTGTTCGGTGAGCTGCTCACCGATCCGGTGGAGACGGTGGCACGCATCGACAGCACCTTCGCCATCGTGTTGGGCGCGCTGACCTTCACCATCGCCACCATCGGCATCAACATCGTCGCCAACTTCATCTCGCCGGCCTTCGATTTCTCCAATGTCAGCCCGCAGCGCATCAGCTGGCGTGCCGGCGGCATGATCGCCGCGGTCGGCTCGGTGCTGATCACCCCGTGGAACCTGTACGCCAACCCCGAGGTCATCCACTACACGCTGGAGACCCTGGGCGCGTTCATCGGCCCGCTGTTCGGTGTGCTGATCGCCGACTACTACCTGATCCGCAAGCAGAAGGTGGTCGTCGACGACATGTTCACCATGGAGGACTCCGGAAAGTACTGGTACACCAAGGGTTACAACCGGGTCGCGGTGCTGGCCACCGTGCTCGGTGCGGTGCTGGCCGTCATCCCGGTGCTGCTTGGGGGCAGTGTCACCGGGATGGCAGCCGCGGCGCAGTACAGCTGGTTCATCGGCTGCGGTGTCGGCTTCGCGGTGTACTACCTGTTGGGTAGTCGCGACAAGCTGGTGGCAGAATCGTTGACGTGACACGTATCTGGGTCATCAACCCGAACACCACCGAGACGATGACCGCCGGGATCGGCCGCTGCGCGCACGCAGTGGCCGGTCCCGGCACCGTCGTCACCGCGGTCACCTCGCCGTTCGGCCCGCCGTCGATCGAGAGTCATTACGACGAGGCGATGAGCGTGCCGGGCCTGCTCGACGTGATCGCCCGCGGCGAGGCCGAAGGGGTGGACGGTTACGTCATCGCCTGTTTCGGTGACCCGGGCCTGGATGCGGCCCGCGAACTGGCCGCCGGACCGGTGCTGGGTATCGCCGAGGCGGCCATGCACACCGCCAGCCATCTGGGTCGCGGGTTCAGCATCGTCACCACGCTGGGGCGCACCATCGGCCGCGCCGAAGAACTCGCCGAACGTTATGGCATGGAACGGTTCTGCCGCGGCTACCACGCCTGCGAGATCCCGGTGCTGGATCTGGAGACAGATCCGCAGGCGTTCAAGTTGGTCACCGAGGCCTGTCGGGATGCGGTGGAATCCGATGGTTCGGATGCGGTGGTGCTCGGCTGCGCGGGCATGGCCGCGATGTGCGCCGCGATCTCCGCCGAGATCGGGGTGCCGGTGGTCGACGGTGTCACCGCCGCGACGTTGACGGTGCAATCGCTGATCACCATGGGGCTGTCCACCGGCAAGCGCGGCGAGTACGCCACCCCGCCAGTCAAGGAGTACGTACCGAAGCGGTAGCCCGTCGCCGGTTTCAGCCTCGTGAGCTGACCCGCTCGAAAGACTGAAGCCACGTACGCTTTTCGGTGCCGGCGCGTACCTGAGTACAGTCATTTGCCTGCATACGCCGTTCTGGCTGAAGCCACGTAGCTCGCGGCGCCCGGGGAGCGACAATGCCGCGCGAGATGTAGCACTACCGGTGATACTGCATCACGTCCACAGACGGGGCGCGCGGGCGTCAGCCCGCCGGGTGAACCGCCCGCCAGTGCTCGGCGATATCGATACGCCGCGCGACCCACACCCGGTCATGGGACTGCACGTGGTCGAGGAACCGGTGCAGTGCCGCCGTCCGGGCGGGTCGACCTACCAGCCTGCAGTGCAATCCCACCGATAGCATCTTCGGTTGTCCGGCAACACCTTCGGCGTACAGCACGTCGAACGCATCGCGTAGATGCGCGAAGAACTCGTCCCCGTTGGCGAACCCGGCCGATGACGAGAACCGCATGTCGTTGGTGTCCAACGTGTAGGGCACCACCAGATGATCGGTGCCGGCCACCTTCACCCAGTACGGCAGATCGTCGGCGTAGGAATCCGAGTCGTAGACGAAACCGCCGTGCTCGACCACCAGCTCGCGGGTGTGCGGCGAATCGCGGCCGGTGTACCAGCCCAGCGGGGCGGCCCCGGTGAGCTCCTGCAGGATCTGCACCGCCTCGGCCATATGCGCGCGCTCGGTGTCCTGGCCGATCATCTGATACGACTTCCAGCGCAGGCCGTGACAGGCGATCTCATGTCCGAGTTCGGAAAAGGCCGCCACCGCTTCGGGATTGCGCTGCATGGCGCGGGCCACGGCGAAGATGGTCAGCGGCAGGTCGCGCTGCTCGAAGGCCCGCAACACCCGCCACAGCCCGGCCCGGGAGCCGTACTCGTACATCGACTCCATGCTCATGTGCCGATTGCCGAACGCCTCGGCCGGGGTGATCTCGGACAGGAAGGTCTCCGAGGCCGGATCGCCGTCCAGGATGCAGTTCTCGGCGCCCTCTTCGTAATTGAGGACGAACTGCACCGCGATCGCCGCATCGCCGGGCCAGCGTGGATGCGGTGGCGTCGGCCCGTAGCCGATGAAGTCCCTGGGATAGCTCACGCCAACTCCCCGAACAGCCGCAGCCGCGCCAGGCCACCGTCGGGGTAGATGTCCAATCTGGCCTCACTGACCGGTGTTTCGTCGTCCACCAGGAACCGGTGCCGGGTATCGGGCAGCAGGGTGGTGCGCGGCACCAGGGTCACCCACTCACCGTCGTCGGTGCGGCCGGTGATCTGTGCCGCGCCGGGGCTGTTTCCGATGAAGTACGAGGTGTCGATCTCGGCGAGGCGCACCCGTCCGCGGGCGGCCAGCCGGATGTGCACCCAGTCGTTGCGGTCATCGCGGCGCCGAGCGGTCTCCCAGCCGTCCCCCATCACCTTCGCGATACCCGGGAAGATGAGGTTCTGCGGCGAGCTGTAGTAGCGGTTCGAGCAATCCAGTACCAGGCCGCCGTTTTCGAGCGCGGCCAGATCCACCGGCCCCACCCCGAAGAACTGCGGGTCGGGGCGGCCCTCGCCGTGCACCCGCAGCCGGGCCACACCGCCGTCGGGGTAGATCCGCAACCGGACGTGGGTCCAGCGCTTCTCGGAGGTCACTTCGAAGGGATTTCGGCTGTCGCCGTATATCTTTGCGCGTTCGACCAGCGTCTCCCAGCCGGGATGGTCGATCAACTCGTCGACCGGGGGATAGCCGCCGACCTCCAGGGCCTCGACCGATGCCTCGGGCGGGAAGTTGCCCTTGAACCAGGCGGTGTCGATCACCAGTCCCCGGATCACACCGGGAACCCCGAGGCGCACGATGGCCTCGTCGTGGCCGGGTTCGCGGCGCCGCCGGGTCTCCCAACCGTCGTAGATCTGTCCGCGGTGACCGAAGGTGGCCGGCTGATACTTTGCCGGGCCCGGCTTGATCAGGTTCTCCTTCTCGGCGAACGCGTCATCGTTTGCCCACAGCACGGCACCTCCGGCGGTGCGCAGTGCCAGGTCGGGCAGCCAACTGAAATCGGGTGGGGAATCGGTCATAACGGCTTTCGTTCCTTGAGGTTGTGCAGGACAGAAATGTCGGCCTGCGGTGCGTGATCCAGAACGTCGGTGATATCGAAAGCGCCACAGTCCAATCCGCGCAGAACCACCGTGGCAAGCGCCTCGGCGGTGGCCGGTTCGTCGACGATGGCTCCGCCCCGGCGCTCCAGGTAGGCCTGCAGCCTTGGCGCGGCGGCGTCGAGTGCGGCGCGGAAGAAGGAGAAGGTGGCCAACCACCGGGTGACCAGCTGGCCCGGATGCATGTCCCAGCCTTGGAAGTAGCCGCGCTGCAGTGAACGTGTCACCAGCTGGTGGTGGCGCCGGATCGCCGCGGTCACGTGATCGTCGGCGCCGACCGGGAACACCTGGGTGGAACCGTCGGCCAGCCACACCCCGGTCTGGGCGGCCGCGACCTGCATGACCGCCTTGGCGTGGTCGGCGACGGGGTGATCCAGTGCCTGCTGCTGCGGGACGATGCCGCAAGCGGCGCTGTAATCGTAGGTGCCGTAATGCAATCCGCTGCATCGTCCGTCGGAAAGCTGGATGGCCTTGGCGACGGTGGCAGTGCCGTCGGCGCCGAGTACCGCCTGAGGGCTCTCGATCTGCAGCTCGAAGCGCAGGGTGCCCGGTGTAAGACCGTGCACCTGCTCCAGTGCCTCGCACAACCAGACGGTCGCGGTGACCTGTTCGGCGGCACGCAGTTTCGGCACGGTGAACACAAAGCCGTCCGGCACACCGCCGTCGAGCAGCAGTTCCAGGGTGCGCACCGAACGGGCCCGGTCGGCCGCCGTCAGTCCCTTGATCCGCACGCCACAGTGCGCCAGACCCAGCGTGCGCAAGGTATCGCCGGCCGCCACCGCATCGGCGTCCTCGGCATCGTCGGCGCGCCGGCCGTAGCCGTCCTCGAAATCGATACGCAGATCGGCGATCGGCGCGGTGCGCAGCCGTTCCCGCACCAGGGCCAGCGCGGTGGCATCACCGAGCTCGGCGAACACCGCCGGATGGTCGTCGAGCAGCTCCAGTGCCGTCGTGCCCCACTCGATGACGGTGGTGGGCCCGGCGTCGGCGGCGCTGACGTACACGGTGTGCACGGGTTGGCTGCCGGCTTGCGCGCCCGGGTACCGCGCGGCGAGCGTGTCGTCCACGCCGGCGAGCAGTGTATCGATGCGCGCAAGGGCGTCGGCGGGGACGCGGCGCTGGGTGACCATCCGTCCATCGTCCCGTGTCATCACGATCTCAGCACCTCGAGACGACGGATGGCCTCGTCCAGGGTGTCGTCCCGTTTACAGAAAGCGAAGCGCACCAGATGATTCCACCCGTTGTCCGCACTTGTGAACGCCGACATCGGAATCGCGGCGACACCGGCCCTGGTCGGCAGTTCGGCGCAGAACGCGGTGCTGTCGGTGTAGCCGAGGGGGCGCGGGTCGGCACACAGGAAGTAGGTGCCCGCGCTGTCGTGCACCTCGAAACCCAGCTCGCTCAGTGCCGCACCCAACCGGTCCCGCTTGGCCTGCAGGTCGGCCCGCAGGCCGGCCACCCATGCGTCCTCGTGGTCCAGGGCATAGGCCACCGCGGGCTGGAAGGGGGCACCCCCGACGTAGGTCAGGTACTGCTTGGCCGCGCGCACCCCGGCGATCAGGTCCGGTGCCGCACACGCCCAGCCGATCTTCCAGCCGGTGGCGTTGAACATCTTGGCCGCACTCGAGATCGTCACTGTGCGCTCGCGCATCCCCGGGTAGCCGGCCAGCGGCCGGTGCTCGGCGCCGAAGGTCAGCGTCTCGTACACCTCGTCGGTGACGACCAGCAGATCGTGCTCGACGGCGAGCGCGGCGACCGCCGACAGCTCGGCAGCGGTGAGCACCAGGCCCGTCGGATTGTGTGGCGAGTTGAGGATCAGCGCGCGGGTGCGGGGCGTGACGGCGGCTCGCAGGGCCGCCACGTCGAGGGCGAACCCGCGGCCGTCCGGGACCAGCGGCACGGTGACGCGACGGCAGCCGGCCATCGCGATGACGGGGGAGTACGAGTCGTAGAACGGCTCGATCACCAGTACCTCGGAGCCGGGTTCCACCAGGCCCAGCAGGGCGGCGGCGATGGCCTCGGTGGCGCCGACGGTGACCAGCACCTCGGTGTCCGGGTCATAGCGGATGCCGTAGCGGCGTTGCCGCTGCGCGGCGATCGCCTGGCGCAGCGCCGGGATGCCCAGTCCGGGCGGGTACTGGTTGATGCCCTCGGCGATCGCGTCCTGGGCGACCTTGAGCATGCCCGCCGGGCCGTCCTCGTCAGGAAAGCCCTGCCCCAGGTTGACGGCACCGATCCGGGCAGCCAGCGCGGACATCTCGGCGAAGATCGTCACCGCGTAGGGCTGCAGGCGGGAGACGGTCATAACAGACCAGCCTAGTTTCTTCTGCCGATGTGTCCTGCGGCACGCCCGGTTGCGAACGATTGCAACATGCGGCATGACGCCCGACCCGTCGCGGTAATCTCGACCGATGAGTCCGACAGCCCGGGCTCGGGGGTGTGGGGAGAGCCGGACATGCCGAGACGAGTGACCATCGACGATGTGGCGCGCCTCGCCGAGGTGCACAAGGCCACGGTGTCGAGAGCGCTCAACGCCCGTACCCGCGATCAGGTCAATGCCGAAACGCTCAAGCGCGTCAAACGAGCTGCGCGTCAACTCGGTTATGTGCCCAACGCGATGGCCCGCAGCTTGCGGACGAGCCGGTCGATGACCATCGGGGTGATCATCCCGGATCTGATGAACCCGATCTTCCCGCCCATCATCCGCGGTATCGAGCACGTGCTGCAGGCGCAGGGCTACACCGTGCTCATCGCGAACACCGACTCGCATGACGACGTGGAGATCTCGGTGTTCGAATCGCTGCTGCAACGCCGGGTCGACGGTTTCATCCTGGCGACGGGCCGGCTCGACGATCAGCCGGTGGTCGACGACGCGGTCGCGGCCGACGTACCGGTGGTGCTGGTCAATCGCGGTACCGGGGTCGGCGATTTCCCGTTGGTGGGTGGCGACAACGCCCGCGGTATCGAGTTGGCTCTGGAGCATCTCGTCGAACTCGGGCACAAGCGGATCGTGCATGTCGCCGGCCCGCCGAACTTCTCCACCACCCGATCACGGGCCGAGGCTTTCGAGGCGGCAGCCACCCGGGCCGGTGTCGAGCACCAGACCACCTATGCATCCGCGCTGACCATCGATGCGGGTGTCGAGGCGGCCGAATATCTGTTGGCACACAACGATGTTCATCCGACGGCGTTGGTCGCCGGAAACGATCTGGTGGCCCTCGGGCTGATCCGGCGGCTGCGGGCCGAGGGGCTGCATTGTCCGGCGGATGTCTCGGTGGTCGGTTTCAATGACATGCCGTTCGCCGAGGACTTCTGGCCGCCGCTGACGACGGTGCACATGCCGCTGCGCGAGATCGGTGCCGAGGCGGCCCGTCTGTTGCTCCGCGGTATCGAGGCCGGTGAGCAGGAGGCGGTGACGCTGACGCTGCCGGTGTCACTGGTATGTCGCGGTTCCACGGGGTCGGCCCGCCCCTGACCCGATAGGCTCCGACACGGAGTTCCTACAATCGATTGCAGGGTCATGGATCAGATCACGCTCGGAGTGTTCAGCCCGTCGGTGCTGCTCGACGTCGCCCGCGGGACCGGTCGACTGGACGCGGCCGGAGTGCAGGTGCGCGATGTGCCGGTTCCGTCCTCACCGGCGCAGTTCGGCTCGCTGCGTGACGGCGAGTTCGATGCCGTCTTCACCAGTCCCGACAACGTACTGGCCTACCGCTTCCTGCCGAGAAACCCGTTGGGCGAGTTGCTCGATGTCGAGATCGTCGCCGGTATCGACCGGGGGCTTCGGTTGTGTCTGGCGGCACGACCGGGCGTCACCGGCCTGCGCGAGGTCAGCGGCGGACGGCTGGCCGTCGATGTGCCGAATTCCGGATTCGCCTTCGTCGGCTACGCGCTGCTCGCCGAACTAGGGATCACCCGCGAGGATCTGGAGATCATCACGCTGGGGTCGACGCCGAAGCGCGCCGAGGCGCTCCGCAGCGGCGGCTGTGACCTGACGGTGCTCAATGCCGGGAATGAGTTGACGGCGCGGGCGCACGGCTGCCTGCTGCTCGCGGAGGTGACCCGGCTCGGTCCCTACCTGGGAACCGTCGTGGCACGGTTGCGCGACGGCGCGCACGCCGCCGCCGTGGACCGGCTGGTGGAGGCACTCGGGGACACCGCCCGGGCCATCCGGTCCGGTGCGCTGGACGCCGAGGCCGAGGCGTCCGCCGCGCGGCTGCTCGGGCTGGACCCGGAGCTGGCCGCCGAACATGTTGGTGTGCTGAAAGATCCGCTACGCGGGCTGATCGGCGACGGTGCGGTCGGCGCCGCGGCGCTGGGCACCCTGGTCGGGTTGCGCAGGCAGTTCCTCCCGATGCCCGAACTCGACGGGCTGACAGAACGTTTCGACGAGATGGTACGCCCGGCGGTGCTGGTCGACTGAACGGCTACTCGCGCACCACATATCGGGCCCGGGCCGACGTCGTGACGGCGGCGTACACGACCGCTGCCGCCGCGGTCAGCGCGAACAGCATCCCGAAACGGCCGGTGGCGGCGGCGGCATTGCCTGCGGCCGCACCGAGCGACGCGCCGACGAACAACGCGATCGAGAAGAACGACATCCCGATGGCGCGGCTGTCGGCGGCCGCATCGGTCATCCAGGTCTGCATCGTGGTGTGGCCACCGGCCCAGGCCGTTCCCAGCAGGATCGCCGCGACTACCACGGTGATAGGCGAGATCTGTACGGCCACGGCGATATACGCCGCCACCGTCGCCACCCCGGCCAGCAGCATCAGCACCCACGACGGCCAGCGATCCAGGATGAGCTTCATCAGCTGGCTCACGGCCACCACCGCGGCACCGAACATCGCGGTGGCGATCCCGGCGGCCAGTACCGACGCACCGGCGGTCTGCAGGGCCACCGCGAGGTAGTTGAACACTCCGACCAGCAGGGCGCCTTCGGCGACGGTGAAGGCCAGGATGGCCAGTGCCCACCGATTGGCCGCCAGCTTCCGCAGCGACGGGAGGAGCCGCTCGCGGGTGTCGGTGGTCGCCTCCCGCAGGCGGGTGAACCCGAGCGCCAGTGCCAGCGAGGCCGCCGCCAGTACGACATAAACCCAACGCCAGCCCCACCATTGGGCTATTGCGGCCGAACCGACCGTGCCGACCGCCAGGCCTATCGCGATGGCGGCCGCCAGGTTGGCGGTGGCGACCGCACGTTGCCGCAGGGTCAAGGTTTCGCCGTAGTAGATCAGCACCGTGGTGATGGTGGCGGAAAAGGCTGCCGCCGCGGCGGCCCGGGCGAGACCATAGGTCGCTGCACTGTGGGTGAATGCCGTTGCGAGATTGGATAATCCGCCGAGAGCGGTCGAGATGACGAGCATGCGGACCCGGCCATAGCGCGCGGCCAACGTGCTCCAGAACAATTGAAAGGCCGCATAGACCACCGCATAGACCGTCAGCGAGTGGCCGATGGACTCCAGCGGTACACCGAAATCCGCGGCGATGACCGGGATCAGAGGTGGCATCACCGATCGGTCGAGCAGTGAGACGAAGGCGCCGATGATCAGGATCATCTAGGCGGCCACACCGGCACCTCTCCACGGCCGGACCGGAACCGTACCGCCTTGGACCGGACGAACTCGTGCAGAGTCTCTGGCGCGTTCTCCCGGCCGAAGCCGCTGCCCTTCTGTCCACCGAACGGTGAACCGAGGAAGGACCGGCGCATGTAGTTGTTGACGAACACCATCCCCGCCTCCAGACGGGCGGCGATGTGCCAGGCCGCCGCCTCGTCGCGGGTGATCATCGCGGCGGTCAGACCGTAAGCGGTGCCGTTGGCGATCGCGATCGCCTCGTCGAGGGTGGAGTAGCGCATCAGCAGTGCGATCGGGCCGAAGATCTCCTCCTGGCCGACGGTGGAATCCGGGGTGACATCGGCCAGCACCGTCGGGGGCACCCAGTAGCCGGCGGCGTACGGGGCCTCGCTCGGGACATGTCCCTGCGCCACGATGCGGGCGCCCTCGTCGAGTGCGATCTGCAGATATTCGAGCACCCGGTCGCGGTGTCGGGCGTCGACCATCGGGCCGATATCGGTGCCCGGGTCCAGGCCGTCGCCGACCACCAGTGCGGTCGCCGCCGCGCTGAACCTCGTCAGGAACTCGTCGTACACGCTGTCCTGCACCAGGATCCGGGCCGTGGAGGTGCACGCCTCGCCCTGGTTGTAGTACATCGCCTCGATCGCCACAGTGACCGCGAGATCCAGGTCGGCATCGGGGAACACCATCAGCGCGTTCTTGCCGCCGAGTTCCATCGTCGCGTAGGTGAGGTTCTGCGCGGCCGATTCGAGTACCCGCCGGCCGGTTGCGGTGGCCCCGGTGAAGCTGATCCGCTCGACACCCGGGTGGCCCGCCAGCGCGGCGCCCGCGGTCAGGCCGGGGACCCCGTTGAGCACGCCGGGCGGCAGCACCTCGTTGGCGATCTCGACCAGACGCAGCACGGTCAACGGTGCCTGTTCGCCGGGCTTGATCACTACGGTGTTGCCGGTGATGAGCGCCGGTGCGCCCTTTTTGGCGAAGTGGATCGGCGGCCAGTTGAACGGCAGGATGCACGCGACCACGCCGTACGGCTCGTAGATGACCCGGGTCTCGATGGGGCCCTGGTCGATGATCTCACCTGGCAGGCTGTCACCCAGGCCGGCGAAGAAATCGAAACAGTTGGACGAGAACGCCACATCGTTGGCCAGCGCGTCGCGTTTGGGTTTGCCGTTCTCCCGCGACACCAATTCGCCGAGCTCGTCGGCATGGGCCCGGATGTGGTCGGCGACCTTCTTCAGGTACGCGCCGCGTTGCCTGCCGGACAGGGCCCGCCAGGCCGGCAATGCCGCGCGGGCGGACCGGACGGCCCGGTCGACGAGGGCGTCGTCTGCGGAGACCACCGTGGCCAGGACGGTGGCGGTGGCGGGCTCGACCACCTCGAATGTGGGCAGGTCAGCGACCGGAACGAAGCCGCCATCGATGTAGGCGCCCCATTCGGTGCGGGCCAGTGGTGGCCGAGCCGTCTCGGTATCGGTGATGGTCATGAGCCTCCGTCAGGTGCGGATCCGCGCGCAGGTCGATGTTGCAATCGATTGCGGTCGACTATAGACCGGGTTGCTGGTTCACGGAAGGGTGCCGGAATGTGTCGGGATTGTCGCCGCGCAATCCGGCGTTGCTACCGAGAGGTTCGGCGATTGGCCGGCCCTTCGGGGTGTTGACACTCCCCAGGTGCTATGTGACGATTCACTGCAATCGATTGCAAGTGATCTCCGCAACAGTCGGTCGTCGCGATGGGGCAATCGGTCTGACAGAGAGGTTGGACATGCGCTTTACCCATGTATTTCGCGCCGTCGCCGCGTCCGCGGCGATCGCGCTGACCGTGTCGGCGTGTTCGGCGGACAGCGCCACCGACGGGGACACCCTGCGGATCGGGGCCTCGCTGCCGCTCACCGGTGAATTCAGCCAGGGCGGGTTGGACACCCAGCGGGGCTATCAGACCTGGGTCGAGATGACGAACGAGGCAGGCGGTCTGCTCGACAAGCAGGTCGAGATCGTCATCAAAGACGATGCCACCCAACAGGAAACCGCCGTCAGCAACTACAACAACCTGATCTCGCAGGACAAGGTGAACCTGCTGCTGGGCAGCCAGTCCTCCTTGCTCAACATTCCCGCCTCGGCCATCGCCGAGAAGAACAAGATGCTCTTCGTCTGCCCCTCGTGCGGATCGCCGGACATGTTCAACCGCGGCTTCTCCTACATCTTCTTCTCGCAGCAGGCCATCGCCACCGATCAGGCCAAGGTCTTCGCCGAGTGGATCGCGGGGCTCCCGCCGGAGCAGCGGCCCAAGACGGCGGCATACCCGACGCTCGACGATCCGTTCGCCGGGCCCGTCGTCGAGGGCGCCGAGAAGATCCTGTCCGCCGCCGGAATCCAGACGGTCTATAAGGACAAATACCCGGCCACCACCAAGAACTTCGACTCGGTGGTCAACGCGATGCGTGACGCCGGCGCCGAGATCGTGGTCCAAGGCGCCCAGTTCGAAGACGGCGTCAACATGATCCGTTCGATGAACCGTGCCAACTACCAGCCCTCCATCCTGTACCAGAGCAGCTCGCCCACCTACGGCCAGCAGTACCTGGATGCGGTCGGCCCGGAGAACAGCGAGGGTGTCTTCTTCTCCTCCAGCTACAGCCCGCTGTCGGACACCACCCAGAACAAGGAGTTCGTCGAGCGCTACGAGCAGAAGTTCGGCCAGAGCCCGCCCGAGGATGCCGCCGACGGTTTCGCCGCCGGCCAGGTGCTCAAGGCTGCCGTCGAAGCGGTCGGTTCTATCGACGACCAAGCGGCGCTGGCAGATTGGCTACGAAACAACAGCGTCGACACACTGCTGGGCACGCTGAGCTGGAACGAGGACGGCAGCCCCAAGGGTGACTTCCTGGTGGGGCAGTGGCAGGCCGGCGTCTCGCAGGTGGTGCTGCCGGCCGATGTCTCCACCTCCGAGGAGATCATGCGCTGGCGCGGTGGGGACATCTGATCCCATGACCTCCCTCGTCCAAACACTCATCCTCGGAACGCTCGTCGGCGCGCTGTACGCGCTGATGGCCTCCGGCCTGACCCTGATTTTCGGGGTCATGCGGGTGATCAATCTGGCCCACGGTGCGTTCGCCGTGCTGGCGGCGTTCCTGACCTTCACCCTGTGGCGCAACCTGGGCCTCGACCCGCTGCTGTCCATCCCGATCGTGATGGCGGTGATGTTCGGATTCGGTTGGGTGATCTACGTTCTGATCATCCAGCACGTGCGCAGCGCACACGTGACGATGACGGTGCTGGCCACCTTCGGTATCGCGCTGATGCTCGAAGGCATCATGGGCTTCATCTGGGGCAACACCTCCTCGACCGTGGTGGTGTCCTACACCGACGCCTCATTGTCGTTGGGCTCCATCTACATTCCGCAGGCCATGCTCATCGCCGCGGTCATCGCGGTCGCGGTGATGGGAGGTCTGTACCTGCTGCTCAACCACACCTGGGCGGGCCGAGCCATCCGGGCGGCCTCGTCAAACGAGAATGGTGCGCTGCTGGTGGGGGTGAGCGTCGCGACCATCGCCGCGCTGACCTTCGCGATCGGCGTGGCCACCCTCGGGGCCGGCGGCGCGATGCTCTCCACGATCTACCCGTTCCTGCCCGGCACCCACTATCAGTGGATCGCCCGACTGTTGGCCATCGTCGTCCTCGGCGGTCTCGGCAGCCTGCCCGGCGCGGTACTCGGCGCGCTGGTCATCGGCATCGGTGAGATGGCGGCCACCGCCTACGTCGGTGCGGCCTGGCCGGTGGCGGTGCCGTTCCTGGTCATCATCGTCGTGCTCATCACCCGGCCGCAGGGCCTGATGGGCACTCGACTCCGAGAGGATGCGGTGGCATGACGACCCAGAACACCACCAGGGCAAAGCTTCTGGACCCCGGTCTGCACAAATGGGGTTCCCGGGCGCTGATCACGGTCGCCGCGCTGGTGATCCTGCTCTTCCCGCTCTCGCCCAGCATGTCCGCGCAGAACATCGTGATCCTGTCGTTGGTGCTGGCCATCGGCGCCAGCGGCCTCAATGTCATCACCGGCTTCACCGGCTATCTGTCGCTGAGCCAAGGCGCGTTCGTGGGCATCGGCGCGTATGTGGGCGCCATCATGTCGAATCGGTTCCCGGATATGGAACCGCTGCTGTGGGTCCCGTTGGCCGGTGTCATCGCCGCGGTGATCGCGATGCTGCTGGGTCTGGTCACCTACCGGTCACGTGGCCCGGCCTTCGTCATCATCACCGTGGCGTTCCTGTTCCTCATCCAATTCGTCGCCATCGAATGGGTCTCTGTCACCAACGGCACCTCCGGGCTCACCCTGCCGCTGCCGGATTGGCCTGAGGCATGGGGCAACTGGCCCTTCCACCTGGTGCTGGTGGCGCTGCTGGCGGCCTCGCTGCTGATGACCTGGTGGATCCGGCGCACCAAGTTCGGCATGGGTCTGATCGCCATCCGCGAGGACGAGGGCAAGGCCGGCACCATCGGTGTCAACGCACCGGTGTACAAGCTGCTGGCCTTCGGGCTGTCGGCGCTGTTCGTCGGCATGGCCGGTTCGGTGTACGGGTACTACCTGTCCTTTGTCGACCCGATCGGCATGTTCTCCATCATCACCAGTGCGCTGATCGTGCTCGCCGTCATCCTCGGCGGCCGCGGCACACTGTGGGGACCGGTGTTGGGCGCCTTCATCATCCAGCCCGTCAACATCTACGCCAACCAGGCCTTCGGGGGTGGCAACGCCCGCCTGGTGCTGTTCGGTGGACTGCTGGTGCTGCTGGTGATCCTGCTGCCCAAGGGCATCCTGCCGACCCTGGCCAACCTCATCGAGAAACTCAGGACCAAGGGCACCGTCGGGCTTTCCGGTGCCCGGCTCAACCCGCTGGACCGTCCCCTGGTCCGGGCCGACATCCGCCGACCCGAACCCACCGGCAAGACCCTGTTGGAAGTCAGGGGCCTGCACAAGAGTTTCGGTGGCAACCATGCCGTCAACGACTGCAGCTTCACCGTGCCCGAGGGATCGATCACCGCGTTGATCGGGCCCAACGGCTCCGGCAAGACCACGGTGTTCAACCTGATTTCGGGCACCATGGCCCCGGACAAGGGTGAGATCCTGCTCGGTGGAACGCATATCGAGAACGCGTCACCCTGGGCACGCGCCCACCACGGCCTCGGCCGAACGTTCCAGATCACCCGGTTGTTCCGGGAGATGACGGTGCTGGAGAACGTCGTCGCACCGCTGCGCAATTTCTCGGTGCCGCAGTTGGGGCTGGGCGCGGTCAGCGGATCGGAAGCCGCCCGCGCCGAGGAACTGCTGGAATTCGTCGGCATGGCCGCCTATCGGGATGCCCGGGCCGGTGCGCTGTCCTATGGGCAGCAGAAGCTCGTCGAACTGGCCCAGGTGCTGATGCTCGACCCGAAGCTGATCCTGCTCGACGAACCCGCCGGCGGTATCAACCCGACCCTGATCGAGCGGATGGGTGACCTGATCCGCGAACTCAACGCGGGCGGCAAGACCTTCCTGCTGGTCGAGCACAACATGCCGTTCGTGGTGGGGCTGTGCGACCCGATCCGGGTGCTGGCCCGTGGTGCGGTGATCGCGCAGGGCACGCCCGAACAGATCCAGAAGGACCCGGTGGTCCTGGACGCCTACCTCGGTGACGACTACCTGCTGGAGGCACCGTCCAAAGTGTCTGTCAAGGAAGGGAACCCGGCATGATCAAGCTCGAAGGGGTGGTCGCCGGCTACGGCGGTGGCAATGTCCTGCAGGGGGTCGATCTCGAAGTGGGGCCGGGTGAACTCGGCTGCATCGTCGGACCCAACGGCGCGGGAAAGTCCACCGTGCTCCGGGCGGTGAGCGGGATCCTGAAACCCAGTGCCGGCCGGATCACACTCGACGGCAAGAACATCACCGGGCTGGCGCCCGATCAGGTGCTCGAATGTGGTGTCACCCAGGTGCCGCAGAGCAACGGGCTGTTCCCGACCTTGACCGTCAAGGAGAACATCCTGATGGGTGCCTACGTGATCCGCCGCCAGCGGGCGCTGGTCAAGGAGCGCTACGACCAGGTGCTGGGCATGTTCCCGTTGGTGCGGGACAAGACCGGAATCCGCTGCGGCAACCTGTCCGGCGGGCAGCGGCGGATGGTCGAATTCGCCCGGTCCCTGATGCTCGACCCCAAACTGGTGCTGCTCGACGAGCCCTCCCTTGGTCTGGATCCCAAATCGCTCGGTGTCATCGACGAGGCCGTCGCGATCATGCGGGACAACGGAAAAGCCATCCTGATGGTCGAGCAGAACGTCCGGTTCGGTCTGCGGATGGCGTCCTCGGGCATCGTCATGGAGAGCGGCCGGGTGTTGCTCACCGGCCCCGCCCAGTCGGTGCTGTCCAACCCCGAGATCGCCGATCTCTACTTCGGTGGTGCCGTGCATACACCCAGCACGTCCGACACCCCGGCCACCCCCACTACGGCTTAACGAGAAAAGGAAACACACACATGTCTGCCTCGAATATGAAGATCGGCTGGATCGGCGCCGGCCGGATGGGTGCCCAGCTGGTGTTGCGGCTTCTGGATGCCGGCTATGACGTGACCGTCTACAACCGGACCGCGTCCAAGGCTGCCGCGCTCGCCGACAAGGGTGCCAAGGTCGTCACGCAGCCGGTCGATCTGGCGGATCGCGATCTGGTGTTCTCGATGGTGTCCAGCTCCAAGGACCTGGAGCAGGTGATGCTGGGTGAGGGCGGGTTGCTGACCGGTGAGGTGTCACCGCGGATCATCGCGGACTCGTCGACGGTGTCGGCGGAGGCCTCGGTGCTGATCCGGGAGGCCGCCAACTCCCGCGGCTGCGACTTCCTCGCGACCCCGGTGTCGGGCAACCCGAAAGTCATTGCGGCAGGCAAACTCACCGTGGCGGTGTCCGGTCCGCGTGAGGTGTTCGACTCGGTGGAGCCGGTGCTGTCGGTGTTCGGTCGCAGCGTCACCTATGTGGGTGAGGGCGAGGTGGCCCGGCTGGTCAAGATCGCGCACAACCTGATGCTGGGGGTGGTGACGCAGTGCATGGCCGAGATCACCGTGCTGGTCGAGAAGGGTGGGGTGAGCCGCGCCGATTTCCTGGCCTTCCTGAACGATTCGGTGATGGGGTCGGTGTTCACCCAGTACAAGACGCCGGCGTTCGTCAACCTGGACTTCACTCCGACCTTCACGATGGGCCTGCTGCAGAAGGACTTCGACCTCGGGCTGGAGGCGGCCTACAACCTCAAGTCGCCGATGCCGATCGCCTCGGCGACCCGGCAGATCATCGCCCAGTCCGCGGGCGCCGGCGTCGGTGTCGAGGAGGACTTCGCCACCCTGTTGCTGGAGGTGGCCCGTGGCGCCGGTGTCGAACTGGCGTCGGAGAACGTCAGCGTGGATGACGGCCTGACCCCGGTGCACTCGTGACGGCCCTGCACGAGCCGCTCGCACCTCCGGTGGCTGCCCGACCGCTCGGTGCCCCCGGCCATATGGGTGTCGACTACGAGGAGCGGGTGGATTTCGCCCGGCTGCGGGAGTACCGGATCGGGCGGGCGAAGGCGGCGCTGGAGGCCAGCGGCTGCGGCGCCTTCCTGCTGTTCGACTTCTACAACATCCGCTACACCACCCAGACCTGGATCGGTGGTGCGCTGGGCGACAAGATGATTCGGTACTGTCTGCTGACCCGCGAGGGTGATCCGATCCTGTGGGACTTCGGTTCGGCGGTACGCCACCACAAGCTGTACTCGCCGTGGCTGCCCCAGGAGAACTGGCGGGCCGGCTTCCTGGGTTTCCGCGGGGCGGTGGCTCCGGAGGCCGGGTTGATGCGCGACGCGGTCACCGAGATCAAGAGCATCCTGGCGGCGGCCGGCCTGGCCGACGCCCCAGTCGGCATGGACATCGTCGAGCCGCCGTTCCTGTTCGAGATGCAACGCCAGGGTCTGACGGTCGTCGATGCGCAGCAGAGCATGCTCGACGCGCGGGTGATCAAGTCCGCCGACGAGATCATGCTGCTCAACCAGGCCGCGGCCATGGTCGACGGGGTGTATCAGGACATCGTCGACGCGCTGAAACCCGGCGTGCGGGAGAACGAGATCGTGGCGCTGGCCAATAAGCGGCTCTACGAACTCGGCTCCGATCAGGTGGAGGCCGTCAACGCCATCTCCGGGGAGCGGTGCAACCCGCACCCGCACAATTTCACCGACCGCATCATCCGGCCGGGTGATCAGGCCTTCTTCGATATCATCCACTCCTACAACGGATATCGGACCTGCTACTACCGCACCTTCGGGGTGGGCAGCGCCACGCAAAGTCAGCGCGACGCCTACAAACAGGCCCGGGAATGGATGGATCGGTCCATCGAGGCGATCCGGCCCGGTGTCGGGTCTGATCAGATCGCCCGACTGCTGCCCAAGGCCGAGGATTTCGGCTTCGAGAACGAGATGGCGGCCTTCGGTCTGCAATTCGCGCACGGGCTCGGTCTGGGGCTGCATGAGCGGCCGATCATCTCGCGGCTGAACTCGCTGGAGAACCCGCTGGAGATCCAGGCGGGCATGGTGTTCGCGATGGAAACCTACTGTCCGGCCTCCGACGGCACCTCGGCCGCGCGCATCGAGGAGGAGGTCGTGGTCACCGAGGATGGCCCGGTCATCCTGACCAAGTTTCCCGCCCAGGAACTGTTCGTCGCCAACCAGTACTAGCTGGCTGTAGGTCGAGTCAAGGGGTGTGGAGGCCGTAGTGGGTCGACGCCCCAAGGCCGGGCGTGTTTTCGTGCGGTCGGTGGTGCTGCTGGGTTG